>CAIQSY010000185.1 GCA_903874585.1 uncultured Chlorobiaceae bacterium
GAATAATCTTGGCAGAAATCTCCTCAGGCGGAATAAATTTGAGTGCGAGCGACATTGGGCGGAACATTTTCTCCATCAGGTGCAGCCCGAACTTTTTCTCAGCCGCCCACTCAGCAAAGGTGAGATGATCCTGCGTTGGTGGATAGTTATCGCGCTTCAGCGCTAAGGGAATGAGCGATTTGGCAAATGCGGTCATTTCACCAAAAGTGAAGTACCCGTTCTTGATAATAGCGGGCAGCAGGTGCAATGGACTGGGCAAATCCCACGTTTTGAAGGTGAAGTGTCCACCACCAGCAAGGGTATAGGTTAACTGGTGATCTTTCCATAACACGGCGTGGTCGGTTTTGATCTCTTTCATCAGGTCGTAAAGAACACTGTAAGCACCAAAAAAACAGTGCGTCCCTGACTCAATCCAGTCGCCCTCTTCATCTTTCCATGAAGAGACTTTACCGCCGAATATCTCCCTTTTTTCAAGCACTTTTACTTGAAAACCTCTATCGGTGAGTCGTTTAGCGGCGGTTAAACCGGCAAGTCCACCACCAAAAATCAATACTGTTTTTTTCTCTGAACTCATTACTGCGAAATAAATTAAAACGGAATTTGCATGATACAGGTTCTATACGGCAGTTCGTCCCTCCATCGCTCGCGACAGGGTTGCCTCATCAATAAATTCAAGCTCAGCCCCAACAGGAATGCCTCGAGCTATTTTGGTGATAGTCAAACCAAGTGGTTTCATCAGTTTGGTAAGGTACAACGCCGTTGTTTCGCCCTCGATGGTCGGGTTCAGGGCAAGCACAATCTCCTTGACGTTGTCACCTTCCGAATTGGCAAGGCGAGTGAGGAGCTCACGAATTTTAATGTCATCAGGTCCAACACCATCGAGTGGTGAAATAACACCGTGCAGCACATGGTAAAGCCCTTTGAAGTAGCCAGTTTTCTCAAAAGCAAGCATATCAACCGGCGATTCCACAACGCAGATAATCGAGCGATCGCGCGATTTGCTGGTGCAGATTGTGCAGGGATCAACACCAATATCGGTGATGTTCTGGCAGATGGAGCAGTGGATAACTTTATCTTTTACCTCAAGCAGCGCCTTGGCAAGCTTTTCAGCTTCCGTGCGTGGCTCATGGAGAATGTACATCGAAAGGCGTTGGGCGGTTTTTCGCCCAACACCCGGAAGTTTGGCAAATTCGTCAATAAGGGCATCAAGAGCCGCGGAGGTATAGCGCATGAATGCTTATTGACCTAAATTCAGATTTTTAAGCATCTCAGCCGGATTAATCATCCCGCCGGTCACTTTGCCAATCTCATCCTGTGCAATTCGTGCAGATTCGTCGAGCGCATTGTTAACTGCTGCAAGCACAAGGTCTTGTACCATTTCGAGGTCATCCATAATATCAGGATCGATGGTCAGGCTGAGCAGCTTCTGTTTACCACTGACGCTTGCTTTTACCATGCCACCTCCTGATTCACCATAAGCAACAATGCGTTCAAGCTGCTTCTGCACATCCTGCATTTTTGAACTTGCCTGCTGAACCTGTTTCATCAGGTCATTTAAGTTCGGCATTCCCATCACGTTTTCTCCTGTTTATATATAAGGATACATGGTTATTGCATAAGCACAACCACGCTCATGCTCAGCACTTTCTACGGAGAGCAAGATAAATTTTTTCAAGAATATCTGCTGTTGTAAGTTTATATTTTTCAAGCAGATCATCAGCTTTTCCAGATTCGCCGAACCTGTCTTCAACACCCACCATCTCAATAGGCACAGGAATATTCTGTGCACAAACGTGAGCAACCGCATCTCCAAGACCGTTATAAATCTGATGTTCTTCAGCCGTTACAATAGCGCCAGTATCGTTTGCAGCGCAGACAATGGCAAGTGTGTCGATTGGCTTGATGGTGTGCATGTTGATAACGCGAACGCTGACGCCCTCTTTTTCGAGAATTTGAGCAGCTTCAAGCGCTTTCCACACCATAATGCCGCAGGCGATAACGGTTACATCCTTACCGGCGCGCAACTCAATCGACTTGCCAATTTCAAAACCATCATCATCACGTGAAAAATCGGGAATATTCGGTCTTCCAAAACGGAGATAGACTGGACCATCATGCTTGATGACGGCTTTGGTTGCACGAATGGTTTCACTGTAATCGCAAGGGACAACAACGGTCATTCTCGGCAGTCCGCGCATCAGCCCGATATCCTCAAGAATCTGGTGCGTCGCACCATCTTCACCCAGCGTCAAACCGGCATGTGATGCGCAAATTTTAACATTCAGGTTCGAGTAGCAAACCGACTGGCGAATTTGATCGTACACGCGACCGGTGGCAAAAACAGCAAAACTTGTAGCTACAGGAATTTTACCCATTGTCGCAAGACCGGCAGCCATTGAAATCATGTTTGCTTCAGCAATACCTGCTTGAATAAAGCGCTCAGGAAAAGCATCGCGGAAAAGATTCATGTTGAGTGAACCTGTCAAGTCCGCGCATAGCGCAACAACTGAACTATCCTTCTTGCCCATTTCAAGTAAAGCTTCACCAAAGCCGGTACGGGTAGCCTTGTTTCCTCGCGAAACGTATCGCGCAGCCACATCACCAAGGTTATTTTCTTCCATTACTTATTCAGAATAACTTAAATTAGAAAAAGCAGTTCCGCCCGGCTGCGTTTGCGATTAAATCCCCGGACCCTCATGATAAACGTTGAATATAAGCATACTGAAATCGCGGTGAAAAAAAAATTAGGTCAAAACTTTTTGACTGACCGCAATATTACCCGAAAAATTGTAACTCTTTCAGGCGCAAAAGCTGAAGAAAACGTTTTGGAGATTGGTCCTGGCTTTGGTGCGTTAACGCGAGAGCTTGTCGTTTGCTGCCCGTATCTCACAGTCGTAGAAAAAGATCCGAAGCTTGCAGCGTTTATACGAACCGAATATCCAGGCGTTTCGGTGATTGAGGGCGATTTTCTCCAGACCAATCTTGAGATGCTTGCCGCAACGCAACCGCTCAGAATTCTTGGCAATATTCCTTATTCAATCACCTCACCAATTCTTTTTAAACTGCTCGATCATCGCCGCTCTTTTCTCTCCGCCACCTTAATGATGCAGCATGAGGTTGCGCAGCGGCTTGTGGCAAAACCATCCACGAAAGAGTATGGCATTCTCGCAGTGCAGATGCAGGCGTTTTGTGAGGTTGAGTATCTCTTTAAAGTTGGCAGAAAAGTTTTTCGCCCACAACCGAATGTGGATAGCGCCGTTATTCGCATGACGCCCAAAATTGCAGATCCGCTTGCCGATGCTGATGGTTTTCGCCGATTCATCCGCATAGCCTTTCATCAACGCCGTAAAACTCTGTCGAACAATCTTAAAGAACTCTACGATATTTCGCTGGTTGAGAGCGATACGTTGCAACGCCGAGCGGAAGCGCTCACTATCGCGGAGCTCTTGCAGTTGTTTGGGATGGTCAAGGCTTTGGGGTGATGTCTGGTGTTGACGATGGGGTATGATGTTGATGGGATGCCCGGTGGTGTTGGTGATGATGGGGTATGATGTCCGATGGTGACGATGGGCTGACACCCATCGCTGATTGCTGGTCGCCCCTTCAGGGCTTAAAGAATTGTCGTTATGGCGCTTCTTTGAGCCCTGAAGGGGCGATATCTACCAGCATAGGGTGTGTACTACCCCGCCCTATGCTGACTAGCGACGATGGTGGTGGTTATGCCGTGTGGCGGCG
Organism: uncultured Chlorobiaceae bacterium; assembly: GCA_903874585.1. GTDB lineage: Bacteria > Bacteroidota > Chlorobiia > Chlorobiales > Chlorobiaceae > Chlorobium. The sequence goes on from CAIQSY010000185.1 coordinate 3,736, forward strand.
ATGGTGATGCTCAACTCTACATCTACATCAGCGCGGCAAGTCCCTCAACATAATTCCCAACAACAGCCTTTTTATCCGTAATAATACCACGGATAAGGTACGATGGTGTTACGTCAAATGCGTAGTTGAGCACTGGTGTCGTTGGTGTGGCTACCTGTGTACCAAAAATTGTCCTCAACTCATCGGCATTGCGCTCTTCAATCGGGATGTGTGTGCCGTCAGGAATGGTGATATCAATGGTTGATACTGGCGCTGCAATGTAGAAGGGCAGCTTGTGATGGTAGAGGCTGATGGCGTGGGCGCAGGTGCCGATTTTGTTGGCGGTGTCGCCGTTGGCGGCAATCCGGTCGGCGCCGACAATACCGAAATCAATCATCCCTCTCTGCATCAGAAAGGCTGATGATGAGTCGGAAATTGAGACAAACGGAATGCCATCCTGTTGCAGCTCCCAGGCGGTGAGGCGCAGTCCCTGAAGCAGCGGACGGCTCTCGGCGGTAATAACGCGCTCAATCAGCCCTTCCTGCCAAGCTAAACGGATAACGCCAAGCGCTGAACCGGTGCCACAGCAGGCGAGAGTGCCGGTATTGCAGTGGGTC
>CAIQSY010000186.1 GCA_903874585.1 uncultured Chlorobiaceae bacterium
ATAGAGGCGGGCTGAAAAAGAGGATCGACGCTCATCCAGAGCACAAAGCCAACAATCGTTAAGGCTTGTGCTGGCGTAGGCAGTCCGGAAAATGAATCTTTTTCATAACCTATCATACTGATGTTAAAGCGTGCCAGCCTGAGACCGCTGCCAATCATCAGCAAGGAACTGATACAGATACCGATAAGACCGGGAAAACCTTCAAGTCCGAATTTATAAACAAGATATGCAGGTGCGGCACCAAAAGAGACAAGGTCGGAGAGAGAATCAAGCTCAACACCGAAATCGGAGGTGCCTTTCGTCACTCTTGCAACAAAACCATCGATGGTATCAAAAAACGCTGCAAGAATAATAAACCAGCAAGCGGCCACAAAACTTCCCTCGCCCGCCATGACAAGAGAGATATAACCCGACACCATATTCATCACCGTAAAAACGGAGGGAACAAATGAGCGCGATACCGTGGGAAAACGGATCGAACGCTCACCAGAGCTATTTTTCAGAAAAGGAGGATAGCGTTTCTGTGGTTTTTGTTGATTTGTTTCGGCCATAAATTGAAATGGAGAGCATCATGGTAACATCGATCATTGCGTTGAATAACACAGCACACAATGCCTGAAAAATCAAAAAAATTGAGGTTTTTGACGATTGTAACAAAAATACAAAAAGAGATTACCATCTCCACCTCTTTTTCATGGTAACAAAAAAGGTTGTACTCTTGACGGGCAGACTAACCGGCGGATGATCACTGCCGCACCTCGATACGCGCTTCGCGCTACTCGGTGACCGGTCACTGAGTAACGCAGAAGCGAGTTATATTCCGGTCGCTGAGTAGCGCGAAGCGCGTATCGAAGCGACTTTGCATAAGCAGAGTGTTTGGTGCTACATTGCACCAATTATGCCAATCAATCAGAGAAATCACCGTTGAAGCAACAAGAATATGGATATTGTAGAACGTGCAGCTCAACTTTTTAGCAATGCGCCTGCACTGCGAATGAGTGATCAACTGCTCTCATTCAATGAGTGCAATCTGCAGGCAGAGGCGATTGCTGCTCGCTTGGCTGGCATGGGAGTGCTGGCGGGCGATATTATCGCTCTTGTTTCGCCAAATACGCCTGAGCTTGTACTGCTCATGCTCGGCATGCTGAAAGCAGGAATTATTGCTGCTCCGCTGAACTATCGGTTTCCTGAGCATCTGCTGCGTCACATGTTGGAAAAATTGCATCCTCGTTTGACGCTCACTGCCTCCAAAACAAACATATCCAGCACAACGATAGCATCATTCTTAAGCGATACGTCATCTCCATCAAACGCTTATGTTATTGAGAGAGTGTCGGAGATGAATCGTCCGGTATCAATTATCCACACTTCCGCCAGCTCTGGGGAGGCAAAAGCTGCTTTGCACAGTTTCGCAAACCACTGGTACAGCGCACTCGGTTCACACGAAAATATTCCCTTTGGCAATGGCGATTGCTGGCTGCTTTCACTGCCACTTTACCATATTGGCGGTTATGCAATGCTTTTCCGCTCGCTGATGTTCGGCGGCGCACTTGCTGTTGCACCGCCTGATGAGCCGCTCGATCAATCACTGTACAACTTCCCGCTAACGCACCTCTCCGTTGTGCCGACCCAACTCTATCGGTTGCTTGCTCATAAGGAGAACACTGCACGGTTACGTTCCATGAAAGCGGTGCTGCTTGGTGGAAGTGCCGTACCAAAATCGTTACTTGAAGATGCCGTTCGGAAAGAAATTCCACTCTACATCAGCTATGGCTCAACCGAAATGAGTTCACAGATTGCGACAACTTCTGCCGTAACAAGTTGCGATAACATCAATGCTGGTAAGCTACTGCGCTACAGGGAGATATACGTTGCTGAGGATGGTGAATTACTGGTAAAAGGAGAGTGCCTGTTTCAGGGTTATCTGCGAGAAGGCAAACTCCAGCCACAAACTGATAGCGATGGCTGGTTCCATACGTCGGACATGGGAAGTGTCACGGATGATGGCGTTGTAACGGTGATCGGGCGAAAAGATAACATGTTTATTGCGGGAGGGGAAAATATCCACCCGGAGGAGATTGAAACGGCGCTGATGATGATTGACGGTATTGTTGAGGCGCTTGTTGTGCCAGCGCATGACGTTGAATATGGCTCTCGTCCGGTTGCGTTCATCAAAACGGTTAAGGTTAATGCACCAGATGATGAGAGAATTTCTCGCACAATGAATGCACAGGTCGGAAAGCTAAAAAGCCCGATGCACTACTATCGAGTAAACGAGTGGACAACGCTGCCGGGATCACAAAAAATCAACAGAAAATGGTATAAACAGCAGGTTTGTGACGGATTATGGGAAGGGTTATAGCCAATCAACCTTTCGCAGCTTGACGCTTCAGGCGACGCACCGCCCAAGCCCCACCAAGCCCTGCAATGGGAGCATAAAAGCTACCAGAAAAAAATATACTGATCAAGATATCTTTAAAGCTCATTGATACGGGAGCAAGCGCAAGTTTCTCCGCTGCCACAAGGGCTTGAGCCTGCTCTGCAAGCTCGGGCTGCTCCTTCGCCATTTCAAGCACCCAATCAACAATCAACGATAGACTCTCCGTGCCAGGGCGATAGTGCAACAAGGTCATCAAGAAATAGGTAATCACTTCAGAAACTGCACCTCCCACAAAACCAGCCATAGCTCCCAGCACAAAAGCCTCACGAAACGTCAGCTTTACCTGAAAACGCAGAATGGTTCGATACAGCGAGACCGCACCGGCAAGAAAAATTCCAGCAAACAAAAAAACGTTCAACAAGGTAAGGTAAGGTACCGTTGTTGTAAGGATGATGATAAGAGCACCAACAACAAGAGCATAGACTTTACCTTCAATCGGCAAAAGCGATAGATTATTAGTGGGTTCAGCAGGTTTCATATCTCATTAAGCATGTAGCCATCAAGCAAACTTCTCATCCAGAAAATCATCCATCGTATAAAAGCCCGGTGCGATTTTGTGGCGCAGAGCGAGCCATGCGGCAGCTTCAACTGCTCCAGCGGCAAAGCCTGAACGATTTTTGGCGGTATGAGTGATCTCAATTTCATCGGCTTCTGAGTCGATAAACGCGGAGTGTTTCCCGAACACGCTGCCAAGCCGCACAGAGGCAACCTGCAATTCGCCGGGCGCAAGTTTTTTATTGTCGGACAACTCCCGCACAACCGTTGTCTTGCGACTGTTGGCTGAGAGAATCATATCCGCAGCACGAAGCGCGGTGCCACTGGGAAAATCAGCTTTACCGGTGTGGTGCTGCTCGGTAAAAGCGATATCAAACTGTGCAAATGGCGAAATCAGCCTTGCGGCTTCACGCACGGTGCGTAGAAAGATGTTTACCCCAAGTGAAAAATTTGCAGAGTAGAGTAATGACGCTCCAGCGGCAATAAGTTGCTTTTTTACATCATCTTGCATATCATCCCAGCCGGTAGTGCCCACGACAATCGGAACACCGGAAGCAAGCATGGCGGGAAGGTTTGAGAGAAAAGCATTGCGCACGGTAAAATCGATGATGGCATCGCTGCCCTGAAAAACTTCTGGGGTAATGGTAACGTCAATATCGAGGATGGCAGCAATTTCATGGCAACCTGATTGCCGGATAACTTGGGCAACCTGCTGCCCCATTCGCCCGTTTCCTAAAAGAGTAAATTTCATATCGCGTTCTTTCGTAATGTTTTGCTGTAAACTTTAGTAGTTCATTCGTGGTGCATAATCTCAAGCAGGCGCTCAAGATCGTCGTGTGAGAAATATTGGATATGAATTTCGCCCTTGCCCTCTTTCTTTTCAACAATACGGACTTTGGTAGCAAGATTATTACGCAAGAGTGACTCAAGCTCGGAGAGATGGGTAGAGCGCTCAGATGCGGCAGTTTGCGGCTTTGCTGATTGCTCCCGAAACATGCGATTGACCAGCGCTTCGGTCTGACGCACGGAGAGCTGATTGGCAAGAATCTGCTTCCATACTTTCACCTGCTGCTGTTCGCTGGGCAGATTAATGAGCGCCCGTGCATGACCTGAAGAGATTTCGTGGTTACGAATGCTGTCCTGAATCTGCAGTGGCAACTTGAGCAGACGCAAAAAATTGCTGACCGTTGAGCGGTTTTTACCCACCTTCTGCGCAATCTCCTCCTGCGAAAGATTGCATTTTGTCGTCAAACTTTTGAGGGCAAGCGCCACCTCAATAGCATTCAAATCTTCGCGCTGAATATTCTCGATAAGGGCAAGTTCCAGCTTGCTTGAGTCGTCAGCCGCCTCAATAATGTAGGCAGGAATGAATTTGAAACCCGCCAGCGTTACCGCGCGGAGGCGTCGTTCGCCACTGATGAGCTGATAGCCATCACCATCGCGGCAAACGGTAACCGGCTGAATAACACCATTTTCAATAATGGAATTCTTCAGCTCTTCAAGTGCTGTATCATCAAACTCTTTGCGAGGCTGAAACGGATTTGCCCGAATCTTGTCGATTGGCAACGTGCCAACGCCGCCATTGTGCGGCAGCTCGCGCTCCTGTTCCACGTTTTCATCTTGAGAGAGCGACGAGACGACCAAGCCTTCATCAGAAAGCAGCGCTTTCAAACCTCTTCCCAACCCTTTTTTTGCGAAATCACCCATCAGCACACCTGTCAGCTATGGCTGACGAACTTTAAATTTTTTAATATTACCATCCCGTTCAAAAATCTCCTGAGCCAGATCGAGATAATCTTTCGAACCAATGCACTGCGCATCGTAGAGCAGCGCCGGCATACCGTGGCTTGGTGCCTCCGAAAGCCGCACATTGCGCCGGATATAGGTTTTATAAACTTTATCTTTGAAAAATTTCCGCACCTCTTCAGCCACCTGCGAAGCAAGACGAAGCCGAGCATCGAACATGGTGACAAGAACGCCCTCAATTTCAAGCTTTGGATTGAGGTGTTTGCGTACAATACTGATGGTATTAAGCAGTTTGCCGAGCCCTTCAAGCGCGTAATATTCTGCCTGAACAGGAATCAGCACAGAATCGGCTGCGGTAAGCGAATTGAGCGTAATCAGCCCGAGCGAAGGCGGACAATCAATAATAATATAATCGTAGCGGTCACGGATGCTTTTGAGCGCCTTCTGCATAACGTACTCGCGTTCACGCATATTGACCAGCTCAACCTCCATACCGACAAGATTGACGTTGGAGGGCAAAACATCGAGATAGTCAAGACTTGAGGATTTGATAGCGTCCTCAATGTTGCCACCTTTTACCATCACCTGATAAAAGGTATTATCAATTTCATCTCCAATTTCCAGACCAAAGCCAGAGGTGGCATTAGCCTGTGGATCAATATCAATAAGTAATGTTTTGAACTCAGAAATAGCAATGGAGGCTGCTATGTTGACGGAAGTGGTCGTTTTACCGACTCCCCCCTTCTGGTTTGCAATCGC
>CAIQSY010000187.1 GCA_903874585.1 uncultured Chlorobiaceae bacterium
CAGGTTTTGACAAGAATGATCGCGTCTGTGCTCATGGAGCAACGATTGCTTATTGATATTTTGTCTTTGGATGAACGCTCACTGCAAAAAGTGCGGGATCCTGTTGCACAGCTCTCTTTATTTTAACCGGACACTACTGAGGCACATAAACGATTATAACAACTGAGTAAACGAATTAAATTGAGACTATTTTTCACCGGTCGGAATAATGCCCATAAACAGAAAGGAGATAAACCGTTACCGTTTGTTCTTCAACCTTATAAATAAGACGATGTTTTTTAGTAATCCTTCGTGACCAACATCCCGAAAAATCGTATTTGAGCTGCTCTGGTTGACCAATACCCGTAAACGGATGCTCAAGAAGCTCTTCAAAAATTCTTGCTAACTTCTTGAGCGCCGTTAAGTCACCAGATTTTTTAAGCTTCTCAATATCCTCCTGTGCATCATCAGTGTAAACAAGTGTATAAGCCATTATTCAAGACCAAGAAAGGCGTTAATCTCTGACTTCTTGAGCACCTGTGTTTTCCCCTCTTTTACCTGCTCCAGAGAGTGTTTTAAACGCTGTGTAATATCTGTATTGGCAAAATCACTAAGTTTTCCAGTTGGAACAATCTCATACGTTTCAGCATTCCTATACCGAATAATTACTCGTTCATGCTGAGCTTTATCGAGGTATTTGCGAAGGTTTCGCCTTAGCTCTGTTGAACTTATTGCTATCATAAGCTTCTCTACTTTTTGCGGTTTAACAAAATAATTGTAGTATCAAAGTACACAACAAACACAGGAAGAGCAACTATCAGGTCACCCCATACTGTCTGAACCATGATTCCAACGGATTTTACGATTGCCATGATTTTTCAATCCGACCATCCAAAATCCAAAATTCATCATCCATCATCATCCATCATCATCCATCACCCCAAAACATGTCGCCCAATCACCGCCTGCCCTAACGAAAGCCCGCCATCATTCGATGGTACATGCGCATGAGTGAGCACCCGATAGCCTGCCTGCTGAAGTTCATGCAGTAAAGTAATAAAGAGAAGTTCATTCTGGAAGACTCCCCCGCTGAGCGCTACGGTGCTTAGTCCAGTGGCTTTGGATGCTTTTTCGATAATGTCGCGGAAGCAGGTGATGAGCGTGCGATGAAATCTTTGGCTGATTTCTGAGGTGGAGATGCCATGTTGCAGTACCGCAACAATCTCCTGAATCATGGGCGAAAAGCACATCATCCAACGACCGTTCTCCTCACGCAATTCGTAACGAAACGCTTTATCGCCGACGATTCCGCCTGCCGCGTGCATCAATGCAATGGCAGCCTCGCCCTCGTAAGTGATATCGCCGCGCAGGTTGCAGAGTGCAGCAACAGCATCGAACAAGCGACCACAGCTTGAGGTTTCAACAACGTTGACCCGCTTGTCGAGCAGCTCAAGAACTTGCTCGATATTCCTCCCCTGCATGAACGGCAGATCGGGCAGATTGGCGCAGCTTCGATGGAGATAACCGAGCGCAAGGCGCCAGGGCTGCATAACCGCAACATCACCACCCGGCAGGGGCATGGACTCCAGCGAGGCAAAACGCTCCACACCGGCAACATCGCCAATCAGCACCTCGCCTCCCCAGATCGTTCCATCGGTGCCGTAGCCTGTGCCATCAAGGATAAGCCCGATTGTCGGTTCATCCACCCTGTTTTCAGCAAGGCAGGCAACCAGATGAGCGTGATGATGCTGCACACCCAGCGTCGGAATCTGCTGACGCTCTGCCCATTGCGTTGTTATATACGCGGGATGAAGGTCGTGCACAATCAGCTCCGGCGTAGCCTGAAAAAGGTGCTGCAAGTGAGCGACAACCTGCTCAAAATGGCGGTATGCCTCAAAGTTTTTCATGTCACCGATATGCTGACTCATCAGCGCATGGGCGCCTTTCAGCAGCGTCACTGTATTTTTAAGTTCGCCTCCCGTACCGAGCACCACAGCCCCAGCTTTGCAAAGAGAGATCGGCGCTGGCACATATCCTCTGCTCCGCCTGATCTGACGAAGTTTACCTGCAAGGTGGATAGTCACCGAATCGTCGCATTTGAGGTAGATTGGGCGGTTGTGAAGCAGAAAAGCATCCGCAATTCCCGTGAGGCGTGAGAGCGCTTCATCATTCTCATTGACAATCGGCTCCTCGCTGAAATTGGCGCTCGTCATCACCAGCACATCGAGGCAACCGTCAAAAAGCAGCGTATGCAGCGGCGTATAAGGCAGCATAACGCCAAGGCGATCGTTATCGGGCGCGACGGATGGCGCCAATGCACCGCTCTTTCTCTTTTTCAGCAGCACAACAGGCGCTTCTGGTGAAATGAGCGCATCACGTTCATCGTCGCTGACTTCGCAGAAGCGCTTAACCACCGCAAGGTCGCGCATCATCACCGCAAAGGGTTTTGCCTCACGCCCCTTGCGCTCTCGCAACTGCTGCACCGCCGCTTCGTTACGGGCATCCACCGCCAAGTGAAAACCACCGAGCCCCTTCAGCGCAACAATCATCCCCTTTTCGAGAAGCGCCACAGCTTCGACCACCGCATCACCTGCAAGCGGCTTGCCCGCCGAATCAAGCAGCAAAAGCGACGGACCGCACACTGCACAAGCGTTGGGTTGCGCATGAAAACGGCGGTCGAGAGGATTGTGATACTCACGCTCACACTCCGGGCACATTGTGAAGCTGTGCATGGAGGTTGAGGGACGGTCATAAGGCAGACGCCCGACAATGGTGTAGCGAGGACCACAATTCGTGCAGTTGATAAAGGGATAACGAAAGCGCCGATTTGCAGGATCGAGCAGTTCGCGGCGGCAATCGTCGCATAAGGCGATATCGGGCGGAATCAACGTCTCGACCTCCGAGCCAGCAGTCGAATCGCCAATGACGAAGCTCTCTTCAGCAACGCAATCAATCACACGCTCTTCGATTGTTTCGATGCGGGCAAGTGGCGGAAGCTCGCTCTGCAACGCGCCACAAAAGCTGTCGAGAAGCGCCGCCCTCCCCTGCACCTCAATCGCCACGCCGGATGCGGTGTTGCGGATAAACCCTGTCAGCCCTTGCCCGACCGCCAGACGATAGACAAACGGACGGAAACCGACACCCTGCACTATCCCGTTGACCAGCAGTCGCCGACGTGTTTCACCCTGAATGCTCAAGAGTGCGACACTCTTTTTTCGAGCCACTCCTGCCACACTGCAAGCCCCTCGCCAGTTGTTGCCGACACTTCAAACCATTCGAGATTATGGCTAACCCGCATCGCATTTTGGCGACACTTCGCCACATCAAATGTAACATAAGGCAGCAAATCGATCTTGTTGAGAATGCAGATATCCGCCTCATGAAACATGGTCGGGTACTTCAGCGGCTTGTCGTCGCCCTCCGTCACGCTGATAATCACCACCTTCAGCGCCTCGCCAAGGTCAAAAAGCGCCGGACAGACAAGATTGCCGACATTCTCAATGCAGAGCAGCGAGTTATCCTGCAGATCAAGCTCCTTCATCGCACGATTGACCATCAACGCATCGAGATGGCAGCCGGAACCAGTATTGATCTGAATCACCGGCACACCAAGCGCGTGAATGCGGTCGGCATCATTGGTGGTCTGCTGGTCGCCCTCAATCACCGCCACCGGAAACCGCTGCTGCAAAGCAGGGATGATCTTTTCAAGCAACGACGTTTTCCCCGAACCCGGTGAACTGAGAAAATTGAGCGCAAAAATGTTCCGCGCCTCAAAATATCCCCGATTCCGTTCAGCAAGAAGATTGTTCTTCAAAAGCACATCCTGCTCAACCACCACCTTCCGGCTACTTCCCTCATGATGATGATCATGCTTATGACCATCATCATGGTGCTCATCTCCATGATGATCGTGGTGATGATGCTCATGGCTCTGCTCAACATTCTCCCCAGGCCTCCGCAACACCGCACCGCCATCACCCGAACAACCGCAACTATCACACATTGCTTATTCTCCCTTTTCTTCAATAGTTATTGATTGAATCAGAAACTCCTCACCGGAGACAATTTTTATACGAAGCGAACGGCATTCGGGACACTCGGCATAATAAAAGTTCACCGGAAACCTTTTGCCACACTCGCCGCACTCGCCAACGCCTTCAGGCTCCTCAACCGCAAGCAAAGCATCTTCAGCAAGCGTCCCCTTTGCTGCAGCGGAAAAACAGAACTTCAACGACTCCGGTTCAATACCAGCCAACGTACCAATCAGCAAGTCAACACCCGAAACCTTCACCGCACCCTCCTCTCGCGCTTTTGCCTCAATCGCCTCAACAATCGAAAGCGCAATACTCATTTCGTGCATAGCAGTAATATGGAAACAATTCACCTCAACATTCACAACCATCTCATCCACAACAAATATAAACCATATCCATAATTGACAATTCAAAATCCAAAATCCAAAATTCATAATCCATCCCCCCTGCCAACTTCATGATCTTCAATTTTTATTGTACATTTGAAAAAATTCTTCCTGAAACACCGCAAATAACAGCAAGATTTGAAGCATCTTACAGGATTATGCAATGTTCCGGTCACCGATATCGCCATGCTTCTCGACATGGCCACCGGATTTAAACAAGAGTTGATCACCGGAAATCCCTCATTTGAACCCACTCTCCGCAACAAGCGCATTGCTCTTGTTTTTTTTGAGAACTCCACTCGCACACGTTTTTCTTTTGAACTGGCAGCTCGCCACTTGGGCGCAAGCACGCTGAACTTCACCGCCTCGTCAAGCAGCGTCAGCAAGGGCGAAACGTTGAGCGACACCATCAAAAACCTTGAGGCAATGCAGGTTGATGCTTTTGTGCTGCGCCACCCTTCGTCGGGAGCTGCCGACTTGATTACCAGCATCACCGCCAAAAATGTGATCAACGCTGGCGATGGCGCACATGAACACCCGACGCAGGCGCTGCTCGACATGTTCACACTCCGCGAATATTTTGGGAACATTGCCGGGCTTAGGGTCATTATTATCGGCGATGTGCTGCACAGCCGCGTTGCCCGTTCCAATATTTACGGACTGCTGACCGCCGGCGCTGAAGTGGGAATCTGCTGCCCGGTCACGCTCATGCCGCCCGATGCCGACAAGCTGGGAATCACCCTGTTCACTAATCTTGACGAAGCGATTGCATGGGCAGACACTGCGATTGTGCTTCGCCTGCAACTTGAGCGTGCAACTGGCGGCTATTTGCCATCGCTTGAGGAGTATTCCGTCCATTACGGGTTAACGGACGAACGGCTGGAACGGACGCAGAAGCATCTGCTGGTGCTGCATCCGGGACCGATCAACCGCGAAATTGAGATATCCAACAATGTTGCCGACCGCATTCAGCCGCCCGGTTATTCAAAAAGCGTGCTGCTTGAGCAAGTGACCAATGGCGTTGCTATCCGCATGGCGGTGCTCAACACGTTGCTTGCATCGCACTGATCCGTCTGATACAACTCTCTGATAGACTCGCTTGATAGAATCAATCATAATTTTGATAGTAATAGTAATGCAACACTCTGGTCGTTTTGGTAGAACAATCCTGATGCTGGCAGCCGCACTCGTCATCTTCCACAACAATGCCGCAGCGACAGCGCTCGACAACCGAACAAGTACAAGGCTTTTTGCGCCACTGCTTGCCGATCCGCTGGAAGCGAAAATAGCCGTTATGCCGGCACTGAACGAACAAACGTTGCAGCTCGATATCGGTGCATCAACTGACCTCTATCAGTCGGACAACAAGGATTTTGCTGTTGGCGTTGATTTCGGCACCTACTCACGGCTGAAACGATCGAGCGATTTCAAATTTCCAGTCGATGCGGTTGATTACCTCTTCGGCGTCAACACAAGCTGGAAAAAAACGTTCCACAGCAATCTGCTGCCGTTTGATACCTTCAGCGCAAAAGCTCGATTAAGCCATATTTCAGCTCACTTTGAAGATGGTCATTACAATGCAGAAGCCGGTCAATGGATACGACCAGACGACTGGAGTGGCACCATTCCCTTTGTGTACAGCCGTGAATTTATCAACGTTGTTATGGCATTAAGCTCTAAAGATGCAAGAGTTTATGCAGGGTATCAATACCTCTACCACTCCATTCCGGATAACATCAATCCACACAGTATTCAAGCTGGCGTTGAGCTTGCAACCACAAAAAACACCTACATTGCAACCGACTTCAAGCTGCTGCCACTATGGAGAGACGCGGAGCAAAAAACTGACGGCTTCCGTGGCACGTGGAACCTGCAGGCAGGGATGCGCCTGAACACTATCGGGTTAGAAAAAGTGCGCCTTGCCTGCAACTACTCTTCCGGCATCAGTCGGCAAGGGATGTACTTTTACCATCCTGAACACCTGACAACAGCAGGCATCATCATTGATTTCTAAAAGAACCAATGAACGTTTTTCTACCGAAATGGAAAGAAAAAAGATTAACGCTTGTTAAAATCTGATTCATTTTATTATATTTTTAACTGTACGTTGGCTGTTTAACAACTAAAAGGTAAACAGTGATAAAATGGCAGTAAAAAGCCATTTCAAATGTTTGAGATGTTTTTTCTTAATAACACACACAACTAACGGAGAACACACAATGAAAAAAATGTTATCGCTTGCTGCAATGTTTGCAGTTTTGTCATACGCAGCACCAGCTTCTGCAGAGCTGAAAATCGGTGGAGATGCCAGCGTCAGAATGAGAGCTGAATTTAATGCTGCCGAAAACACCGGTCTTGCAACGGATAATAATCCAAATGACAATGTGATGTGGCAGTACCGCCTTCGTCTTAAAGGTTCAGCCGACCTTGGCGATGGATACTTCTTCAAGACCATGCTGATGAGTGAAGATAAAGATCCAAAGTTTGCTGCTGGTGGATGGAGAACTGCTGGTGGTACTACTTATTACACTAATGGCACCGCTACTACAGAAGATGCTGCTAGTCCAGCCAGCCTTGCCATTTCCCAAGTTTACTTCGGACGCAACCTGAAGAATTGCAATTACTCAATCGGACGTATTCCGCTCAACAGTTTCAACAATCCGATTTTTGATCTTGCCCTTTATCCAACACAACCGCTTGACACCCCAGTCAACAACTATAATTATGACCGCCTTTTTGGTGCAAGCTACGGCACAAAAGTTGGATCCGGTACGTTGAATACAACGCTTGTTGTGCTTGACAACTCTTCAAACACAGTAAGTTCCGCAACTAACGATGGACTCTTAAATGATGGCTATGCTGTTGATGTTGCCTATGCTTTACCTTTAGGAAATGTCACTATTGAACCACAGATCTTTGCAGTATTAACGAATGTGGGCGCTACCAACATAACTCCATTCACTTTTGGAGCGACTGTTTCACTTCCACTTGACAAAAGCAAGCTTTCTGGTGGTGCGTTCTACACCAGTGCAAGCGAAGACAATGCTGCTGGAACTGGTAAAATTGCGGACTACAGTGGTTACCTTCTCAGACTCAAAGGCGAGTCAGGCCCATGGATGGCATGGATTGACTACAACAAAACCACAGATGATACGGCCACTGGAGGAACAACGAAAGATTACTCCAACATGTTTGTCTGGGCACAGTACAAGTACACGGTTAATCAGTCGGCCACAGGCAGCTTCAGCCTTCAGCCAACGCTGAGATACCGTGCAGCCGCTACAGAGCAGGCCAGCGGTATCCAAAATGCTGATACCAGTCAACTTCGCGCTGAGATGGTAGCAACTGTAACTTTCTAAGTCGCAGCATAACAGCAATTCTCTTTCTCTCTTAAAATAAAGCCGTAGATAACTGCGGCTTTATTTTTTATATTTTATACATGTGATTTCCAGTTGTTTCAATTGTTGTTGTTTTCAGTAAATAACAATTGTTAACATCGGGAAATTTACAGATATTAAGACTTATGCTTACCTGACAATAATTCAATAACTTAAACACAACAGCGGTACTATGATTACCATTCAAAAAATCATCTGCCCGGTTGATTTCTCGGAGCTGTCGCGCAAGTCGCTGCAATACGCCAATGAATTCGCCCGCCTCTCACAGGGGAAGGTCTTTCTGGTCGGCGTTATTGAAAACGATCCATCCATCAACTACTCTCATGGTCTTGAAAAAGAGCGTGCCGAAGAGGAGCAGAAACTCGCATCCTTGATTGAAGAGGAGAATATGGAGGGCATTGTTGCCGATTACGTGATTTACGAGGGATTTGCTGAAGAGTGCATTCTTGACTATGCCAAACGCCAGGAGGCTGACATTATTATTATGGGCTCGCATGGCCGCCGCGGCTTGAAGCGCATGATCCTTGGCAGCGTTGCCGAACACGTTATCCGTCGTGCTCCATGTCCGGTGCTGGTCATCAAAGAGAATGAACACGAGTTCATTAAGTAAGCCTTTTGGCAACATGTTTAACAGATTTTTCTAACCATCAACGCACACTTTTATGGCAAAAAATGTCGCAGACAGTGGCCAAATCGAAGAGGTCTCCAGCACCCGGAGGGTTATTGCAGCCTCCTCGGTCGGAACACTCATCGAGTGGTATGACTTTTACATTTTCGGTACTCTTGCAAAAATTATTTCCGAACAGTTTTTTCCGAAAGATAACCCAACCGCCGCACTGCTTGCCACACTGGCAACCTTTGCCGCTGGTTTCGTGGTTCGCCCGTTCGGCGCACTTTTCTTCGGTCGCCTGGGCGATATTATCGGAAGAAAGTACACCTTCCTTGTCACGCTGGTCATTATGGGCGGCTCCACCTTCGCTATCGGTCTTGTTCCCGGCTACAAAACAATAGGCTTTTTCGCTCCGGCTATTGTCTTTCTTTTGAGGCTCTTACAAGGTCTTGCCCTTGGAGGTGAGTATGGCGGCGCCGCCACCTATGTTGCTGAACACTCCCCTCATGGACACCGAGGCTTCTGGACAAGCTTTATACAGACAACAGCAACGCTGGGTCTCTTTCTTGCACTCGGCGTTATTCTTATTGTCCGCCACACGCTCTCTGTTCCCGTTTTTGAAGATTGGGGATGGCGCATACCATTCATCGTCTCAGCATTACTTGTTGGAGTATCAATCTTTATCCGCATGAAAATGTCGGAATCTCCAATGTTTGCAAAGATGAAGAAAGAGGGCAAAACCTCTGCTAACCCACTTGCTGAGAGCTTCAAGCAAAAGGATAACCTGAAAATGGTGCTTATCGCGCTGCTCGGTGCAACTGCTGGTCAGGGTGTTGTGTGGTACACTGGTCAGTTCTATGCGCTCTCCTTTTTGCAGAATGCCTGTAACATCGAATTTGAGCAGAGCAACACCATCATTTTAATTGCACTGGCTATTGCAACTCCCTTCTTTGTCGTTTTCGGTGCACTCTCCGACAAAATCGGGCGCAAGTACATTATGATGGCAGGTATGTTGATTGCCGTTCTTTCCTACAAGCCTCTTTATCAGATGATGTATGATAGTGCGAATCTGAAAAATAAAACTGAGGTTGTTGAAAAAACCATCGTATCCGATCCGAA
>CAIQSY010000188.1 GCA_903874585.1 uncultured Chlorobiaceae bacterium
CTAAATACCGGACATACGTGGAATGTTTGTAATGATTTCTGCTTAAAAGATCATTGATTAATTCTTCACCGGAATTATATAGCTGATCCCCTGCTTGCAATTGTTTTATATCCAAAGGGAAAAAAGCGAGTAAAGCTTTCATTGTTTCACCTATTTGAATGGCATACCGCAAACGGTCACCCTCTCTGGTATTGAGATGGACATGCGACTGGAGAGAATGACTGCCGTGGCTCGGGATGGTAATCTGCAAACGGAAAAGGCGTACATGGAATTGTCGGGTGATGAACGTCAACTACTTTTACCGGTCAACGACAATTATAATTCCCGTTTTATTACCTCACCTGAGAAATAGCACCTTGAGGGTTTTAGAGAGACAGCGGAAACAGAAGGAGCCCGTAGGGCGACTGGCGTTTCCGCTGTCTCACAAACATTTTATGCATGCGACTGCATGAGCTCTTTTGCCTTTTTCTTGCTGAAGTCGATATCGGCTCTCGATATGTCGTACAGCCAGACGGGATAAGAATAATCATTCTTTTTGATCAGAATTCCGCCTTTGAAGTCCGTGATAGTTGAGACGGAGGTGCCCCGACTGTATTCAAACCAAGTGGTATTTTCTTCGGTAAATTCCACTTCAAGCGTTTCCAGTCGCCCTTTTTGAGGATTATATGTTGTGAGTTCCATACGTCATCATCTCCTTAATTTGCCGTCTGCTGTTCTTGCCGCTCTGCTTGAGCCGGTTGAATAGCGACGGTTTCCTTTGCTTTTTGGGATTGTTCCAATCGGTAGCTGGGTATGTTCAACTCCAAAATGACGCTGTGATGGACCAACCGGTCAATTGCCGCTGCTGTGGTCATGGGATCTTTAAAAATCTGCTCCCACTTGGAGAACGGTAAATTGCTGGTGAGCATTATGCTGCTGCGCTCATAGCGGTCGGCAAGCAGAGTAAAAAGAACCTCCATCTCCTCGCGGCTTTGCTGCACATAGCCGATGTCGTCAATGATCAGAGCCTCGTATTTTGCGTACTGTTTGAGAACGCGTGCCAGCTTTAGATCCCGCTTGGCGATAAGCAGTTCCTGCACCAATAGGCTACATGGGATAAAACGAACCTGTCGTCCCTGATGAGTCAGTTCCTGGGCGATCGCACACAATAGATGGGTTTTCCCGCTGCCGGGATGACCGAATGCCAGCACGTTTTCTTTATGATCAAGAAAGTCCCCTTTCAAGAGAAGATTCAGCTGTGCATCAACCTTCCTGGGCAGACGCTTGCGATCAAAGGCTTTCAGGCTCTTCTCCAAGGGAAGCTTCGATTCTCTCTGAAGTCGTGCAATCCGGGTGTTTTGCCGGACCTCACATTCGCGGGTGGCTAATTCATAAAGATAGGTTTCGTAATCCCAGTTATCACGCCGGGCAGTGATGGCCTCGTCCTGATAACAGCGCCGTACGGTGGGCAAGTGCAGCTCTTTGAGGCGTTGATTCAGTCGACCGGATTTGTCTTCCTCACGATGCATATGACACCTCCCCGTTCAAGAGGAGAATATCATACATGGCCAAGTCCACTTTGGTAATGCTGACCTCTGTAACAGCAACCGGGGGCTGGCGTGCATGGAGTATTTCTTTCACGGCTTCGGCTGTAATCGATTGCCGACCACAGAGCGAGTAGAGAGCCGCCGTCACGGCTGCTTCACTATCCATTGCGGCCATACGCAATATTTCCAGGTATTCCTTGGCTGCCTTTTGTGGCGTATGCCGCTCTTTGAGTTCGTCATATGCAAGACGGAAATAGCTACCGGGGAACATCTCTTCCCGGTAGCGGTAGTTTTCGAATGCACCTGGCTTCCGTTCAAGTTGGTCGATCATATGACGGTAGTTTATCAAGTGCCGTTTTTCGCCACGCAGCCGCGGCAGCGTATCTACGCATTTTTGAGCATAAAAAAGATCGAGATGCTCGGCAAAGAGCTGAACCTGCACGGTTTCGCCGATCAGCCTGCTTTCTACCGAGTAGACGTTGTGGTTGACACGGATGGTGCTGCCCTGACCAACGCTTACAGAAAGGCGCTTGCAACTTTCAATGTGCTGATGCGGAAGTGGGCGCAAGACTTTTTGCTCTTCCAGAAAGCGTTCACGGCGGCCGCTGTTTAGTTGGATAAACAGTTTCTTCAGGAACAGTTTGTACTCATCGCGAGTGGTAAAATCAGGGTTTCCCCGGAGTAACAGCGCCTGTTGGACAGCCCTCTTGAATCGATGGTTGCGTTGTTCTACGTCACCGTTTTCATTGGGACTGGCTGGCTGTGTTTTGCAGCCGATAAGGCCATAGTGGTTGAGCAGCGCCTGATAGCGCTGAGTGAATTCATCGGGGTGAAGTGATTTTTGCACTGCCGCTGTCAATCGGTCGGTCTGATGTGAGTGCGGAACGCCGCCCAACTCCCATAAGGCCGCTTGTAGCCCGTCACTCAAGCTTTCAAAGCTCTCTGAAAAGCAGATGCTACCCGTCTCCCAGTTGGAGTAGGTCAGAACGAAATGATACACCAGATGATCAAATGGCTCCTTGGCGATGGTAATTCCAAGCTCCCCCATATGGGTGTAATCCGATTGTGCCCGTTGACCGGGGTGGTGCTGTTGGGGGAAGAAAATTTCCTGTGAGGGCCCTTCCAGTGCACGCCAGCATTTAACCCGGCGCTGAAGAGTTCGCAGTTGTCCGTCGGAGAAATGCCCAGGGAAGCGCCTCTGTAAATCATCGAACAGAGTTTTTGCTTCAAAACCGGGATTCGCAGCGAGGTTGCCACGGAGTTCATCCCAAAAACCGTCAAAAGGGTCAGAACGTGTTTGCCAAGTCCTCTCTTTTTTGAGTTCACTTGGGAGCCAGCCAGCTTTTGAATATTTTCGTGCCGTTTTTTCATCCATTCCAGATTTGGCTGCGGCAACAGCCTGTGTCATTTCAGTTTGCATGAGCTTCAATAACCTCCTTACCTGCTGATCAGTTACCATCCGGCCATCCTTATTCCAAAGAGATAGTGGACAGCTTACAACACCCGTAGTTTTCGGGAATTATAATTGTCGTCAGTCGGGAGTTCTAATTGTCGCTCATCACTCCTGAGTGGCAGCAGCAATACGCAGCTAAAGCAGCCGCCTCAATGGAAAGCAGAGGGGGTACCGTACAGACAGATACGGAATATACATTGCTTCTTGCTGAACCACTTGTGACTTTGCTCGAAAAGGCAAAAGCACTTTCCGGTCGTATGGCAGAGGGTTTTGTGCAAAAGGACCCCTTCCAAGGGCTTTCAAATGCTCGACCAGTGAGAGCATTTTCGGCATTAACCATACAAGCTAAACGTGGAGAATGCCCTGAGTGGGCA
>CAIQSY010000189.1 GCA_903874585.1 uncultured Chlorobiaceae bacterium
ATCCAATTGTTGGAGCGTTTACAGGCTCGTGAAAAATTAGCTGCAACTGAGACGGAACTGTCTAAAAACATATATGAAAGAGGCGTGGATACTTCTGGTTTTGCAAGAATTAGAAGCAAGGGAGACTGGGCCATGTTTGGCGGGCATAATACCAGCTATATGAAACGCAAATTGTGTATTAAGGAAAACAGACCATTGGCAGATTTTTTGCCTACAATTACTATTACAGCAAAACAATTGGCTACTGAAATTACAAATTTTAATGTGAAGAAAAATGAACTAAAAGGCGAAGAAAATATTACTTCAGAACATGTAAAGAATAATAAAGATGTAAGAATTTTATTGGGTAAAAGTGGTATTAAGCCGGAAGAGCTGCCTGCTGAAGAAGATATTAAAAAGTTGGAACGAAGGGTAAAAAGCTTGGATAAGGAAATAGCCAAGAAAAACCTCAAAGGAAAAAAAGATTCAGAGAGTGAGCAAATAAATACTGTCTGAAACAGAATTAACAGGATGAAATAAAAATAGTGGGCCTTGTGGTAATAATCTTAACCATAAAGAACACAAGGAATGCAGAAATGAGATAAAGAAGTAGAAACAATGGCAAAAGATACATTTCAAAAACTCGAGCTCACTTGGATAGGCAAAGGGCACGAGCCAAAGCTGGAACCGAGGATTCTCATAGAGCAGCCTGAATACAGCTATGGTGATTCGGATAGCGGTAACATGCTGATTCATGGGGATAATTTGCTGGCACTGAAGGCGCTGGAGCAGGAGTATGCAGGGAAGGTCAAATGTATCTATATCGATCCGCCGTATAATACTGGGTCAGCATTTGATCATTATGATGATGGGATCGAACATTCTCAGTGGCTTAGCTTAATGAAACCAAGATTGCAAATACTTAATAATCTACTTTCAGAAGATGGGTCCATTTTTGTTTCGATTGATAATAACGAAATGGCTTACTTGCAAGTTTTAATGGATGAAGTATTTGCAAGAAGAAATAGAAAAAATATCATCATCATAAAGCGAGGGTCAGTTACTGGTGCAAAAGTAATTAATCCGGGTTTAGTCAATATCTCTGAATTTATTTTGGTTTATACGAAAAATGCAAACAAATGGAGCCCGAATCGACTTTCGAGAAAAAAGGAACGAGATGATAGGTATGGCTCTTACATAGTAAACTATCAGGATGATTACGCTGTATGGCGTTTTATTCCTGTAACACAAGCTTTTGCGTTAGAATTGGGTATAAAGAATACTTTATTGAAAAAGCATTTTGGAGAAAATTATGAAAATGAGCTTCTGCAATTTATTTATAGAAATGCACTGCGAGTTATAAGGTTTGCAAGTTTAGATGAAAAAAGTATTAGTAAAAAAGCGATAGATCAAAAAAAGCTATCACTTGAAAATAAAGGTGTTACCTATTTAATGGAAAGAGATGGCAAGAAACCTTATTACATCCATAATGGAAATATTATCCTTTTTGTAAAAGATCGACTTCAAGAAATAGATGGTCAACTCACATTTAGTGAGCCTTTGACTGACATCTGGGATGATGTTTTGCCTAATGACTTGCATAATGAGGGCGGGGTTGAATTCCGTAAAGGGAAAAAACCTGAAAAGCTGATTCAAAGAATTATGATGCTTGCTTCAAATGAAGGTGATTTAGTGTTAGATAGTTTTTTAGGCAGTGGTTCAACGGCGGCGGTGGCAATGAAAATGAAGCGAAAATGGATAGGAATAGAATTGGGGGATCACGCCAAAACTCATTGTGTTCCAAGGCTTCAGTCCGTTGTTCAGGGGGAGCAAAGGGGTATCAGCAAAGCGGTTGAGTGGCAAGGCGGTGGAGGCTTCAAGTTCTATACTCTTGCTCCATCGCTTTTGAACAAAGACAAGTATGACAACTGGATCATCAGCAAGGAGTACAACCCTGATATGCTTGCCGCCGCCATGGCAAAGCAGTCAGGGTTCAGGTATGAGCCTGACGGGCATATCTATTGGAAGCAGGGTCGCAGCAGCGAAAAGGATTACATCTACACCACCACCCAGTTTATGACCGTGGAGATGCTCGAAAAGATCAGGGAGGAGATGGGCCCTGATGAAAGCCTGATGATTTGCGCAAAGATATACCAGCGTGAATGCGAGAACCGTTTTGCCAACATCACGGTCAAGAAAATCCCCCAAATGCTTCTCGGCAAGTGCGAGTTCGGTAAGGAGGATTACAGCCTCAACATCGTCAATCTGCCGCACGATGACGTTGCATCACCATCTGATGATGAGGCGGTCGATGAAATTACCGATGAAAGTACCGGCGATGGACCAGCAAATCAGTCATCTCAAATCAACCTCTTTTACTGACCTCTATGAATGCCAAAGCCAACTACATCAAGCAACGCTTGTCGCTGAGGGAACCACTGAAGGAGTCACTGGATATTGTTGCCCGGTTAGCTGATCTGCTCGAACTGAAAAAAGGCGCCGATCTTGCCGCCGAACTGAAGAAGGTTCAAACACTCTATCCCTCCTGCAAGGAGTTCGAGCGGGAGTTCCCCTCACTCTGCTTTTCCATCGCCACCGGTGTCGGCAAAACCCGCCTGATGGGTGCCTGCATCACCTACCTCTACCTGCAAAAAGGGATCCGCAACTTCTTTGTCCTTGCCCCCAACCTCACCATCTACGACAAGCTTATAAAGGATTTCGGTGACCCCGGCTACCAGAAATATGTCTTTGCCGGAATTACCGAGTTTGTGCACAACCGGCCAGTCATCATCACCGGTGAAAATTATAACCAGCAGGGAGCGCTCTTCAGCGGTGAAGAGGTGCGCATCAACATCTTCAACGTCTCGAAATTCAATGCTGAAAACAAAGGCACCAAAGAGGCCGGAGTTGCCAGGCCCCCGAGAATCAAACGCCTCTCGGAATACCTCGGTCAGTCCTACTGGTCATACCTCTCCGGCCTGAATGATCTGGTCATCTTGATGGACGAAGCGCACCGCTACCACGCCGATGCCTCAAAAAAGGCCATCAACGAACTACAACCGGTTCTTGGAATCGAACTGACGGCCACTCCCATCGACGAAAAAGGCAACGCCTTCAATAATGTTGTCTATGAATACTCACTTGCCAAAGCGCTGGCCGACGGCAAGTATGTCAAAAACCCTGCCGTAGCCACGCGGAAGAATTTTCGGGCTCAAGGTCTTTCAGTGCAGGAGATTGAAAAAATCAAGCTCGAAGACGCCATCAGCGTTCATCAGGCAACCATCAATGCTCTTGAAGTCTATGCACGTAACAACGGAGTAAGCAAGGTTAAACCCTTCATTCTTGTGGTTTGCAGCAATATCAGCCACGCCACTGAAACCTTTGACTACATAACATCACCCGACTTTTTCAACGGAACCTTTAGGGGAAAGGTTCTTCAATTTGACTCAAGTACAAAAGGTGATGATGAGGTTCTTCGGCAGTTGATTGAATTAGAGCAAGCCGATAACAACATCGAGATAGTTATCCATGTTGGCA
>CAIQSY010000190.1 GCA_903874585.1 uncultured Chlorobiaceae bacterium
ACGATTGATGATTCTTGATGTAAGTGGCGAAGTAAGAAAGACTTATCCAGTACCGATTAAATCGAACTTGTATGTTGAGGATGGTCAGAAGGTAAGCCCTGGCGATATTTTGGCAAAAGTGCCACGCAATCTTGATCGTGTTGGTGGTGATATTACGGCCGGTCTGCCAAAAGTTACCGAATTATTTGAAGCTCGTATTCCTACTGATCCTGCAATTGTGACTGAAATTGATGGCTATGTCAGCTTTGGTTCACAACGTCGAAGCAGCAAAGAGATCAAGGTTAAAAATGATTTTGGTGAGGAGAAGGTGTATTACGTCCAAGTTGGAAAGCATGTGCTTGCCAATGAAGGTGATGAGGTTAAAGCTGGTGATGCATTGACTGATGGCGCAGTATCGCCGCAGGATATTCTTCGTATACAAGGGCCTAATGCTGTGCAGCAATATCTCGTCAATGAGATTCAGAAAGTGTATCAAATCAATGCTGGTGTTGAGATTAACGATAAGCATCTTGAGGTTATTGTGCGCCAGATGTTGCAGAAAGTGCGGATTGAGGAACCGGGTGATACTGAATTGCTACCTGGTGACTTGATTGATCGTAGCGCGTTTGTGGCAGCAAATAGAAATATTGCTGAAAAGGTACGGGTGACTGATAAAGGTGATGCGCCGACAAGAATTCAGGAAACAGAGCTCTACAAACTTCGTGATATTACTAAACTGAATCGTGAGTTGCGTAAGAATGGTAAAAATATGGTTGCTTTTGAGCCAGCCCTTCAAGCAACTTCTCATCCTGTACTTCTCGGTATTACCAGTGCCGCATTGCAGACTGAGAGTGTGATTTCAGCAGCCTCTTTCCAGGAGACCACGAAAGTGCTGACTGATGCGGCAGTTGCCGGTAAGATTGATTATCTGGCAGGCTTGAAAGAAAATGTCATTGTTGGAAAGCTGATTCCTGCAGGTACCGGTTTGAAGCGTTATAAATCCATCAAACTGGTTGGTGAAGCGGCTGAGGCAGTAGCGGTTGTTGAAGGAGAGGTGATGAAGCCTGCTCTTGAGAAGTCAGAGGTTGTTGAAGACGATGGTGAGTAATATCGGTTGACATACCAGTGGTAATAAAAAAGGGAGACGAAAGTCTCCCTTTTTTATTTACATCTGCCATCCAACTCGATCAGTTCAATATGTGGTGTACTGCTCTGATAAGCTGATGTGCTGAAAATGGTTTGTGCAGCATTTGCCGTTTGGCGTGCTTGTTCTCTTTTATGTTTGTGAGTGGGGTGCTATGGTTCGACATAAAGAGTGTTTTCAGGTTCATCCTGCTGTTGAGCAATTTTCCCGACAGATCACAACCATTCATAGTGGTTAAAACACTGTTGGTGAGTAGCAGGTGGATATCGCCATGGTGATGTTGCGCAAGCCGGAGAGCTTCATCTGGCGTTGAGGCTGTTAAGACGCCATATCCATGATGCTCAAGCATAAATTTGCAGATATTGAGGGTTTCAGAATCATCATCTACCAACAGTATGGTCTCTTTTTCAAGGCAGATGGTTTGTGGTATATCATCGTCCTTTTGAGGATCAGCATAACTTTTTTGTGCAGGGAACCACATATTGAATGTTGTCCCCTCTCCTTTGCTACTTTTGCACTCAATAGCGGCATCACTCTGTTTTACAATACCATAGACCGCCGCCAGTCCCATACCTCGTCCGATATTTTGTTCTTTTGTGGTGAAAAATGGCTCGTAAATATGCGCTAAATCCTTGTGTTCAATACCACAGCCATCGTCGCTGACGACGAGCATTATGCAGCTTCCGTTTGCGGTTTTCTGATAATGATGATTGGATGAGTGGTTGATACGCCGAGTTTCGATGGTAATAGTACCTTGTCCTGTTATCGCTTCGCGTGCATTGGTACAGAGGTTAATCAGCAACAGCTCTATTTGGTTTGGATCAATACTGATCCACGTTTTCTCCGATGTTGGTATCCATTGCAGCGTAATGTTATCCCCAGCCAACTCTTGTAGCATCGGTATTATCTGTCCAACCAAATAATTCAGTTCGAGGATAATTGGTAAAACTGCTTTTTGGCGCGAAAAAGCAACCAATTGTGTGATGAGTTCAGCGCCTTCATATCCAGCGTTGAGTATATTTTCGAGATGGTATAATAACGAGGCATCAGGTGTCTCATACTTCGTATGGTTATTAAATATCTTTTCAACATTATCGAGAATTATACCTACCAAATTGTTGATATTGTAAGCCATTCCAGCAGTCATAGTCCTTGTGACCACCATCTCTTGCGATTGCAGCAGCTTTTTCTCCATTGTTCGTTGTGCAAGCGTCGTTCGGGTTTGAGCCATCAGTTCTCCCACAAGCGTTGTTAACTGCATGAACAGTTGAGAATCTTGTTCATCGTATTCGTCAGGTTTATTGCCAACGCAGAGTATTGCTACCGTGTTCGATCCATCCATAACTGGCATCCATAGCGATCGTTTCATGTTGTTGCTTAACTCTTTACAACAAGCATAGCTGTCATCATAACAACGTAAGGCGCCATCGACGTAGCAGAGATCATCATTATCTTCATGTAAGATCATCATCGACAATGGCTCTTTTTGCTTCATCCACGCTGAATGACCATGTTCAGCAGGGCATACGAGATGGTAAAAACCTTTGAGACTGTTTGTCAAAAGTTTTACTTCATCAAGCGTAGCTTGTAAAAGATCATCAAGGGAGTGATTGTTGGCAATCTCCAGCAGCCGACGATGAACGGCATGTAATGTTGCTGTACGTTTGTATGCCGTAATATCAACTCCCACAGCAGCAACGCTGGTGATACCGTTATTCGTTATTCGTTCTCCGGTAATCATCCACCATTTATCTCCAAATGTTCCATATCGGTCAACTCGCACTTCAAAGGTTTGCGTTTTGCCCGATGCCATGATGGTGGTGATGGCGTTAACTGCATTTGCTTGATCATCGGGATGAATCATCTCAAGCATCGTTTTGTTTGAGAGATCTTCTGTGTTGTGCCCACCCATATTATTGCGAAACATGGCATTCCAGTAGAGAAGTTGTGTGTGGGCGTCACAGATAAAAAAGTTGCCGGGAATACCCTCAAACATGGTCGAGGAAGCGTGTGTACCATGCGCATTTTGTCTGTTTATTTCCGGCATAATGTTCTTTTTTGAAGTTGAAAAAATATTTTTACTGAAATAATATAATTTTAAAAAATCTTTTTTACATATAAAAAACATTAAAAATGATTCATTTTTATGTTTTTTCTTCTCATTACTGATTAAAGCGGGTTGCTGGTAATGATTCAGGTTGTTGGAATCGCGCTATAAGCCGTAAAATACAGAGTGTGATGAATGAGAAACTCTAACAATTCTGGCAATTTTGATTGTGTATAGGATGCGCATGTTCTTGTTGATATTCAGGAACCACTTGAAGCCACTCAGATTTCGGCTAGATCAAATGAGTGTCAATTTTTGAAAAGTTAAATATTTTATTCTATATGGGCTGATTATAAGTATTTTTAAAGAATTTTCGGTGGAATATTTTTAGATAAATTATTTTGTACCTCAATACTAAAAAACATCGGTATTGCGTAAAGCACTAATGATCCAAGCGTGTGGCGGTCAATGTCGGAAACAACATGATACTGTTCGTGTGAATTTATGACTCTATGGAGTGCGTCGTAGAGATTGTGGTGATCACATTTTATTGCAAAGTTCCGGTGGATGGTTCGCCAAAAATTTCAATGTGCTTGGCATGATATCTTTTTTTATCAAGTGATTTTGCTCTCGGCCATTTGGTCACAGCATTTTTATTTATTCCGCATTAAAACTGCTCACCGACACGTTATCGTGACCATCTTTATAGTCAGTGAACCCACTTTTTTTTGTATGTTCAGTGGCGACCGTTGCAGTTTTGCTCACGTGTTCGCAAATAAATCAAAGTATTCATTTTATGAAGGACACCACGTTATGAGTCGTTTGAATGAGCAGGAGGGAGTTGAACAGGTACGAGAAGTTACCGTTGGGGAATTACTTGCTCAACGCGCCGTCGAACTTTCGCTGGAGAAGAAGTGTGAAGAGGCAAAGATTCTTGATGTGCGGGGCTTGACCTCAGTCGCCGATTATTTTGTGATTATCACGGCTGATTCCGAGCGGAAAGCAAAAGCGGCGGCTGAGCATATTATTGATGAGTTGAAGGAGGATGGTGAACGTCCGACGCATGTTGAGGGTATGGATTCAATGCACTGGATTTTACTCGACTATTTTGATGTTGTCGTTCATATTTTTATGCCGGATGAACGTCGGTTTTATGATTTGGAATCACTCTGGTCTGATGCACCTCAAGTAGCATTGAGCTGATCTTTTCTCTGTATGGCAGGGGAGTTTTTCCCTCTTTTGAGGAGTTCTTCTCCTACGGAATCGAGTCGGATTTTCATACATTACGGCGTTGAATTTTTCTATCAATTATCACCCAGGATCTCTTTATGCAGCGTGAAAGAATAGTCCCGATCAGTATTGAAGAAGAAATGCGGGGTTCTTATCTCGATTATTCCATGTCGGTTATTGTCAGTCGTGCGCTGCCTGATGTGCGGGACGGTCTGAAACCGGTACATCGCCGGGTGCTTTTCGGAATGCACGAGCTTGGTTTGCAGGCAGGTAAGCCGCATAAAAAGTCTGCCCGTATAGTCGGTGAAGTGCTTGGCAAGTTTCACCCTCATGGTGATACTGCCGTTTATGACAGTCTGGTGCGCTTGGTGCAGGAATTTTCCATGCGATACCCTCTTATTGACGGTCAGGGAAACTTTGGGTCTGTTGATGGCGACTCACCTGCGGCAATGCGATATACCGAAGTTCGTATGAAAAGCATTGCTGGTGAAATGCTGAAAGATCTTGAAAAAGGGACGGTTGATTTTGCACTGAATTTTGATGATTCTCTGGAAGAGCCAACCGTTCTGCCCTCGGCGATTCCCAATCTTCTGGTAAATGGCTCTTCGGGTATTGCGGTTGGTATGGCCACAAATATTCCGCCCCAGAATCTCCGGGAGGTTGTTGATGGTATGATTGCCTTGATTGAAAACCCTGAGCTGGAAGTTGCCGATCTCATGAAATAT
>CAIQSY010000191.1 GCA_903874585.1 uncultured Chlorobiaceae bacterium
CTCTATTCGCAAATGCCCCTCAATACGGGGAATCGGATCAACAACTATTTTTTTCGCCATGAGTTATACTCCCTGATTATACTTTATCATTACCAAGCTTCTCTGATTTCGCCTTTTTGACTGCGGTCACAGCAGCATGTGCCGCAGCGCCAGCCGCAGCGGCGCCAACGGCAACCATACCGATCTTATCAGCATTGCTGTCGCTGCCGAGGAATGGAACCGACGCGAGTCTTTCATAAAAAGGCCCCTTGTCCCAAAAATTCGGTTCAGAGCAACCAATACAGGGGTGCCCGGAACCTATCGGGAAACTGGTTCCTCCATTCCACTGAATCTTGGAACATGAATTATAGGTGGTTGGACCTTTGCATCCCATTTTATAGAGACACCAGCCTTTACGGGTCGCTTCATCATCAAAACTGGTAACAAACATCCCCGCATCAAAGAACGCGCGCCGATAGCACTTATCGTGAATCCGTGTGTTATAGAACGCTTTAGGGCGACCGAGGCGATCAAGTTCAGGTAACGTGCCAAAAGTATGGAAATGAGCAATAACACCGGTCATCACCTCTGAGATTGGCGGACAACCTGGTACTTTCACAATGGGCTTATCCTTGATAATATCGCCAATCGGGGCGGCACCGGTAGGGTTTGGAGCTGCATTCTGCACACAGCCAAACGAGGCGCAGGAGCCCCAGGCAATAACTGCCGCTGCATCTGCCGCAGTCTCCTTCAGTATATTCAAGAACGAATCGCCACCAACCATGCAATAGACACCATCGTCCTTGGTGGAGACATTTCCTTCAACAGCAAGAATGTATTTACCCTTGTACTCCGCCATAATCTTCTTCCGCACAGCCTCTAACTGATGACCAGCAGCAGCGCTGAGCACATCATCATAATCAAGGGAGATCATGTTAAAGAGAATATCCTCAATAGAGGGATGGGATGAACGAATAAAAGATTCAGAGCAGCAGGTACATTCAAGACCGTGAATCCATAACACGGGAGTACGAGGTTTGGTCTCCATAGCATGAACAATATCTGATGCCATGGAGGGCGAGAGACCAAGATAAACTGCCGTCAGCGAGCAGAATTTGAGAAAATCTCGGCGGTTTACTCCTCTTGCGTGGAAAATATCTGCAAAAGTCTGGTTACTTTGCATTACTACCTCCGTTTTGAAAGTGAAACATTAACTCTTTGTTTTTCATATACTTGAAAACACCACAAACATGCTCGAACGGTATGCAACAGAACTAACTTACTTCATCGGTACAAAAGTCACAATATTATTAACAATTGTTTAAACATAAGCAATTCCAGAAAATAATTACGCATCAAAAAAAAATTAGCCTTAATAATTTATGAAAGCAATCGCAAAAAATTAAAAAATCGTGGCTTCGAGAGCCTCGGCCAGACCGTTTCCTCTTCGAGTCGTACATCTATTTTTATTCTACCGTCCGGGGCTTGGTAAATGAGTAGTTCGGAGTTGTTCTTGTGAAATTCTCCTCTCGTGGTACCACGTTAAGACTGAGTGTTCCCTGACAGGCACTGCTCCAGCGCCAAGATTCGCAAAATTGACACAACCGCGCGTTCACCGGGTTTTGGTGAATATACTCAATCACAGTACGCAGATGCTCTTCATTGCGGATATAACGATCCCAATATTCACGCATCCAAAGGCTTTTCCCGGGAACGCCGAGCTCCAGCTCGGCATTATGCTTCATCACCCACCGCCCCGTAAATGATTTCCATGACTGTACAATCTTTCCCAACTCAATCAAAGGTTCAATAAGAACATGTACATGGTTTGGCATGATGCACCAAGCAATCAAACGATATTTTACTCCATCAAATAGGAAAAAGGAGTTCTGTAAAACATCCGCCACCGCAGGATGTTGTAACGCACAACAACCCATTCCAGAATCCATATATTTTTCTATCAATTTCCGGCGGTGAAGCTCTTGCCGATCTTCCGTTACACAAGTGATCTCAAGCTCAAGCTGCTTTAGCACATCTTGTGGAAGACTATCGGCTAAACGAAAGGTGATTGACTGGAGCAAACCTGTACGATCGCAATGTGGAAGATAACCTCGAGAATACCACTCACGGGCAGATTGTTTCCCGTCTTGAAAATTTCCTCTATCCTTCTCTATCATGCTTTTCTATTTTGCCGAGCTGGGGCTCGGCGTTCCCAGACAGGTTTTTCTTAAGCATAGTGTTCTTTCATTGCGGATGTTACAATCCCAATATTCAGGCATCCAAAGGCTTCTCCCGGGAACGCCGAGCTCCAGCTCGGCATTACGCCGCATCACCCACCGCCCTGTAAATGATTTCCATGACTGAATAATCTTACCCAACTCAATCAAAGGTTCAACCAGAACAGGTACATTGGTCGGGATGATGCTCCATAATCTAACAATATTTTACGCCAAAGAACGCATTTTTGCAAAGCCATCTTCTCGTCCATGGTTTTTATACGTTGCATACTATGCCGAGCTGGAGCTCGGCGTTCCCTGGGAGGTTTGCCCACCACGGCGCACCAGTGAGCAACATCTTATATCATTGCCATCACAGCATTGAGCAGAATGGATTGTTTGCTTGACGTTGCATCAATCTGCTGTTCCAGTTGATCGCATAGTGCCATGAGTTGGTCGATTTTGGCGACGATGCGATGCTGTTCGGCGAGAGGTGGAAGTGGAAATCGTCTATGTGTGACATCATCTCTTCCTATTCCCGGAATGGCTATCCCAGTGGAAAGACTTTGCAATTCATAAAAAATGGTAATCAAAAAGTAGAAAAGGAACTCCTTGTTTACTTTGATGGCTCTCAAAGCCATAAGTTGTCGGCTTATGGCAGCTTTCCTTTCAACCACAACATTTGTTTTTCCAACTCCAGCACCTTTTACGGTGAGTAATATGTCTCCCTCAATCGCCACAGCTCTTTCAACCGTAGTTGATCGGTTTGATTTAGGATTTTTGGTTCCAAAGTCAGCAGGACCAGTGTAATAAAAAATTCCCTCACCATTTTCATTGTACTCGTTCGGAGTTAAATGCTGACCTGAAATCAACTCTATGAGTTCACCTAACCTCACCCACTCCCAGCCTTCGGGCAGTGCATAAGGCTGTTCTTGTGATTTGATCTCAGGTAGTGGCTTTTGCGGTTTGATCTTCCCTTCCTTTACCAATCTCCTTTTCTCTACCTCAATCTCTTTCAGCAGTTCACTGGCCGGTTGATCGTTCGGGTCTTGCGGAACCAGCTTGCCCATAACGCCAAGTTGCAGGATGGCTTTACGCAGTTCGGTCACGTTGGCTTTTACGGAGTAGAGTTCTCCGAAGTGACGGTTTATGAAGTGCCATGCCTTGGTAACGCTGTCGTTTCCCTGCGCTTCAAACAGTCGGTTAAGAGCAGAAATATGAACGGTCAGGCGTTTCGCTTCACGCTCGACTCGCAGCTTTTCCAGTTCATCACAACGTGCCATGAGTTGGTCAATTCTGGCGACGATGCGGCGCTGTTCGACGAGAGGTGGTAATGGGACCATTAACTCCATGAATCTCGCAATAGATACACCTCCAATAATACCAGACCAGTAGTGTCCGGTTAAAATAAAGAGAGCTGTGCAACAGGATCCCGCACTTTTTGCAGTGAGCGTTCATCCAAAGACAAAATATCAATAAGCAATCGTTGCTCCATGAGCACAGACGCGA
>CAIQSY010000192.1 GCA_903874585.1 uncultured Chlorobiaceae bacterium
CAGGGATTATTTAAAAAAGGGTGGGAGCGTTTTTATCCTGGAATGATTGAGTGGCGCGCTGCGTCAATGGGTGGGAAAATTACCAAAGTTGATGCTGCAACCATGATGGTGACCACTGAGTTTGGTGCGGAAAAAGGTGATTTTATCAATATTATTCCTCCACAGAAAGCAGGAAAAATTGCAGTTGATGCAGGTCTTACGGATGGAACAGGATGGTGCCCGATTAATCCAGTCTCTTTTGAGTCAACGCTGCATCCAGGAGTTCACGTTATTGGTGATGCTACTATTGCTGGAGCGATGCCGAAGTCAGGGTTTGCAGCAAGCAGTCAGGGGAAAGTAGCTGCTGCTGCTATTGTCAGACTCTTTCAGGGCAGAGTGCCTGCGCCACCGTCGCTTGTCAATACCTGTTATAGCTTGCTTGCGCCAACCTATGCAATTTCAGTAGCCGGTGTGTATAAATTGGCTGTTGGTGGCATTGTTGAAATCAAGGGTTCAGGTGGTTTAACGCCAATTGATGCGAGTGATGATCAGCTCCATCAAGAGGCAATGTTTGCTGAAGGCTGGTATCAGAACATCTCTCTCGATACATGGGGATAAACAATCTGTCTTAATAATTTATAACAGAAAACGCCCGTTACTCTATCGGGCGTTTTCTGTTATACGATGATTTTTCAGTTTACTCCAGTACTCTGAGGCGTGTTAGTTAATCACTCCCTCGTTTTATATATTGGCACAACTATTTCTTTCGAGCGAAACGCTATATCATCAATGAAAAACAAACGTTTTAATCTTTTTTTAATTGCTCTTATCACGATTGTGTCGCTTTTTTCGTTGTGGCCTACGTGGCGCGATTACACCTTTTCCAAACAGCTTAACAGTTTTGGTACAGCGCAGGATAGTTTGAAATATGCACTGAGTCATTGCGCTGAAATTGAGGACGCCCGCAAGAAAAGTTTGAAGCTTGGTCTTGATTTAAAGGGTGGAATTCATCTTGTGATGGAGGTTGATCAAGTTGATCTTTTTGAGCAGAAAGCGTGGAATAAGGATGCGAAATTTACTGCTCTTATGCAGAATGTTCGAGCGAATGCCGCAAAAAGTGATGCTCGCGTGATTGACTTAATAGTGGCAGAATTCAAGAAAGAGAACACTCCTTTGAGCCGCTATTTTTACGATATCCGCAACAGTGATCAGGAAATTATCTCCAAATTAGAGAAAGAGTCAGAAGATGCACTGAGCCGTGCAAAAGAGATTATTCGTAATCGTATTGACCAATATGGTGTTGCTGAGCCAGTTATTACAACGCAAGGCAGTCGCAAAATTATCATTGAATTGCCAGGAGTTTCCGATGAAACTCGGGTCAAAAATTTGTTAAAAGGTACAGCGAAACTTGAGTTCCGATTGCTCCGTGAGCCAGAAGTTTTAGTAAGAACGCTGGAGACCATCAACGCTCATCTTGCTCAAAACAATAGAGCTTCACAGCCTGCAGTTCAATCCGTTGATTCGCTTGCCGCTAAAGTCGAGATGACTCCAGCAACTTCACCGTCTCCGAAAGTTGCGGTTCAACCTGTGAAAACTGGATCAAATAATCCTCTTTATGATCTTATTTCCGTTGCTCCGGATGGTACTGCCTATACCACGGCACAATCGCGTGACTTGGTGTTAGCGCTATTGCAGCGTAGTGATGTGCAGGCGTTGTTACCAATGGATACGGAGTTACTGCTTGCTGCTAAACCGGAAGTAGGTAAAGATGCTCAGAAGCTTTATGTGATCTATCTCGTGAAAAAAACCTCTGAATTGACGGGAGGCGTTATTACGGAGGCTAAAGCAACGTTTGGAGCTCAAGGTGTGCAGCCTGAGGTGCTGATGTCGATGAATAGCGAGGGAACATCGAAATGGGCACGTGTTACCGGTGCTAACATTGGTAAGCGCATTGCTATTGTGCTTGATGGTGCAGTGTACAGCGCTCCGGTTGTACAGTCAAAAATCCCCAGTGGTAATTCGGTGATTAATGGTATTGGTAGCCTTGAAGAGGCAAAAGACCTTGAAATTGTGCTCAAAGCGGGCGCACTTCCAGCTCCTGTAAGAATTACCGAAGAGCGTACGATTGGTCCATCACTTGGTGCGGATTACATTCGCGCAGGAGTACAGTCGTTGTTGTGGGCATTTTTAGCGGTTTCGATTTTCATGCTCTTCTACTATAAAAAAGCAGGTATTGCTGCCGACATTGCTCTTGTGCTCAATATCCTGATTGTGCTCTCAACGCTTGCTGGCTTTAATGCGTCGCTTTCACTGCCGGGTATTGCTGGCATTGTGTTGACCATTGGTATGGCAGTTGATGCGAACGTCTTGATTTATGAGAGAGTACGCGAAGAGTTGTCGGCAGGCAAGTCTTTGGTATCGGCTGTTGCTCAAGGGTATGATCGTGCATTCTCCTCGATTTTCGATTCTCACGTAACCACTCTGTCGGCAGCATTTTTGCTTTATACCTATGGGATTGGACCGATTCAGGGTTTTGCTGTAACGCTGATGATTGGAACTTCGGCAAGTCTCTTTACAGCAATTGTTGTGACCAGAGAGATTTTCAATCTGCTGCTCTCTAAAAAACTTATGTCAGAAAAAAGTTTCGGTTAATATTTCAAAAGACGTTGTAACTCATGAGGATCTTTCAGAAGACCAAGTTTGATTTTATACGGTATCGTAAAATTGCTTATGGTATTTCGTTAGTGTTATTGCTTGCGGGTATGGTGTCGCTGGCAGTAAAAGGCTTGAATTATGGTATTGACTTTCGAGGTGGTTCGGAGGTAGTCATACGTTTCGAAAAACAGGTTGATGTTGCGCAGATTCGTTCGGTGCTTGATGCAGCAGGCGTTTCTGGTACGCTGAAGCAGTATGGCATGGATAACTCTTTTTTATTAAGCTCAGTGTTTGAGGGAGATACTGGCCAACTTAAAACACTGGTTACGCAGGCGCTTAACGATAAAATCAAAGGCAATGCGCATGAGATTGTGCGCATTGATGCTGTTGGACCAAGCATCGCTTCAGATTTGAAATGGTCAGCACTCAAAGCTTTGCTTGCTTCCCTTGCCGCTATTCTTCTCTATGTCGGCATTCGCTTTGAACTGAAGTTTGCTACTGCTGGAGTGCTCGCTATTTTTCATGATATTTTCGTTGTTTTAGGGATGTTCAGTCTTCTTGGTGGCTTGTTCCCTTTTATGCCACTGGAGATGGATCAGAGCATTATCGCTGCTTTTCTCACCATTGCTGGATACTCAATTACTGATACGGTTGTAGTTTACGATCGTATTCGCGAGAGAATACGAGGGCAGAAGCCTTCTGACTATGAGCGCATTTTCAATGAAAGTATGAATCAGACACTCAGCCGTACCATTATTACATCAGGAACAGTGCTGCTCTCTGTTTTTGTGCTCTTTATTTTTGCTGGTCCGGCAATTCGTGGCTTTGCTTTTGCTGTCTTTTCCGGTGTGCTCATTGGCACCTATTCTTCGATTTTTGTTGCAGCTCCGCTGGTGTACGATTGGCTGCGACTTACCAAAAGTGCAGTACGTTTGAGAAGCAATAAAGCAGCGTAAACAAGCCGCTCTGCTTGCAGAAATATTAATCCATTATTGAAGTGCGACAGTCATGCGAGGTATAAATAAAATCGTAAGGAATACCGCAATGCTTTGCCTTGCTGGTTCAACATGTTTGCAATCTCCGGCATTTGCTGCTGTGGTTGATCGTGTTATAGCGGTTGTGGGTAATGAAGCTATTTTTGCTTCCGATATTGAAAATCGTGCAGTAATGGCTCGGCTGCAGTATCCCGAATTAGCTAACGATAAAACGCTCTCCCGTTCGATTCTTGAGGGACTGATTGATCAGAAAACCATCCTGTCTAAAGCAAAAATTGATAGTGTCAGCATTGATCTCAGTTCGCTTGATGCAATGACAAAAGAGCGGTTACAGCAGGTTCGTTCGCGCTTTGCCTCTACCAGTGAGATGGAGGC
>CAIQSY010000193.1 GCA_903874585.1 uncultured Chlorobiaceae bacterium
GCCACGCTCGCTAATCTTGCTGCCGGAACGGTGTGCCAGGAGGTTGGTGCCGTTCCGGTAAAGCCAGAAAAACTTCTCAAAGTTGGGATGGATCATCTTCAATGATAGCAAGGTGCTCCTCCAACTCATTTGGCCAAGTAGGATTATAGCTTTGGTCTTGCAGAAGCGCACGTAAGTTGTTCATGGTATAAAAAGGTACTTCAAACATTCCAGCATTACTTACGGCAGCAGGAACCTCTTTGCCCGGATCGAGATGCATTGCAAAAATCACGCGAATCAGATCGTGACCTTCAGGGGTAAATACCCATGTGCCTCTGGAGTGAAGGACACGATGATATTGTGGATTAAGTGGCAAATAGTCTGGCTCCTCCTGCATGGTCAGCGCAATACCATTATCACCTGCAGCCACCAACCGAGTGCGCATAATTACCTCTCGCTGCTGCAGTGGCCAAGGTGCATCGATAACCTGACGCACCATGTACTCAACCACCTCAATTTTTTCGAGAATCTCCATGCTTGTAAGATGATGCACCCAGCGTGTATAGTTTGGCATATCGTGAAATAAGCTGATCAACTTTTTCAACGATACACGCAACTCCACCTCACCTTTAAAGCCTTGAATATCAGAACCACTGATACGAGATGAAAAGACTTTGATCCCTTTATGTTCGATACGAAAATCCCACTGTCCATTAAGAATTGAAGTAACATCCATAGGTTAGATTCTTTACATCATTACTTGAAAATGATCATCCAAAAACAATCAAGTATTAACTTGTAATAAACTTTTCATATTGATTATTCACATCAGAAGCTGATGTTTTAAATGGAGCATCAACAGGCGTCATGTACTTCTCTTTTTTTACCATCTCGCGCATATTGACCAAGGTGTGATACGGCGTGTCAATAACAGCAATATTAGCCAGCCATGAGGGAATTTCGCCACCCGGTTCAATATGAAGGCGGAACACGACTCTGCACTGTTTTTCGGAAAGCGGAATAATATTCCAAGCGCCTTCCATTTCGGGAACTCGCACATATTTGCTGTTTTTAGGGAGAAAATCTGCAACGCACTCAATTTTAATAAAAATCTCAGCGGTCTCCGGATCTTTATACCCTTGTGATTTGGTGATGATTTCACGATCGGAGACTGGCCATGGAGCACTGACAAGCTGATAGACAATACGCCCGTCATCGTCCGACAACTCTTGCAGAACTCGCATCTCTTTAGTTTTCCAGACCCACTCAGTTGCAACATCAACATCATACAATAAACTCAACACGGCGTGCTGCGGCGCATCAATAGTCGCGACGGCAACAAAGGAGAGAAAATCAGAACTGGGAACCGGACAGGTAAAAATTTTCAACCAGTCATTACTGAAACGTAATGTACAGGATGCGTTATGAATCTTTTCCAGAATCGACATGAAAGCAAGGTTTTAACGGTTACAAAAAATTGACGGAGAAGAACAAGAATTCAGTTTCAGCAAACAACACTATTTCGCAGGCACCGTTGTTGCTATTTTGATCAGTGGATCGGTATTTTTGATAACAAACTCTATCTGCCCTTTGGCTCCAAAAAGATGATGAGCCAAACGCGCCTTTAAAGCGTCTGTAATATATTTTCTCTCGCGCACAAAACCTGCATGATCAAAACGAATATTTGATTCATTGCACGTTTTAAGCAGCAGAGCCTCAAAACCACTCTCTTCACTATAACCTGCCACAAACTGCTCCAAAGATTGGCGATAACGCTGAACCTGACTGCGAGGATTATCAAGCAGCTTACGTGCAAGCACATCAAGAACACCTGATTGCAGCAACTCCTGATAAAATGGAGAGGTTCGCTCGTTCGTTACCCAGTAATCAGGAATAATACCACCAGCGTCTTTAAGCGCGATAAGTTCAGCATTGCCCGTATCTTTTTTAAGCGACTTGAGCGTGAGTGGTAATGATGATGTTTTATAGACAGCAACATCACGGTTTTTTAAATAAAGCTGAGCATCAGAGTGGGCAAACAATTTCTGTGGCAAAATCGTAGTCATCGCCTCTTTATAATACTGTTCACGACCTGCAGCGCCTTTGTGATACACATGCTGGATCTGACGACCTGATGGAGTGTAATACCGAGAAACCGTCAAACGAATTGCAGAACCATCATCAAACGGAATTTGACGCTGCACAAGCCCTTTACCGAAAGAGAGGTCTCCAACCACGTGAGCCCGTTTATTGTCCTGTAATGCTCCAGCCAATATCTCGGATGCTGATGCACTCCCTTTATCCTGCAACACAATCACCTCACCCTGTTCAAAGCCATCACCAGATTTTGCAACATACCGACTATTCTCTTCTCCACCCTTACGGCTTTTAGTATAAACAATCAATTGATCTGTAGTCAAAAATTCATCCGCCACAGCAACAGCCTGTTCAAGAAAACCACCGGGATTACCGCGCAGATCAATAATAAGACGCCGCATACCCTGCTTCTTAAGCCCATCCAGCGCCTTGCGAAACTCATCAGCAGTGGTGGCAATAAAACGGCTCAATCGAATATAGCCCGATTGTTTATCGAGCATAAAAGCCGCATCAATACTTGACGTCGAAATTTTATCTCTGGTCACACTGACAGTAAACTGTTTGCGAGTCATAGGACGGAATATCTGTAACCGCACTTGCGTTCCTCGCTTGCCTCTCAATTTTCTCATCACCTCCTGCTGGGTAATCCCAAGAGCAGAAGCAGCATCAATAGCAAGAATACGATCACCTGAAGCAAGGCCTGCAGCAGCACTCGGTCCACCAGCCAACGGAGTCACCACCATAAGGGTGTCTTTAGCGATATCGAATTCAATACCAATACCATCAAAATTACCATCGAACTCTGCCTGAGAGTAGGAGACTGCTTCTGGTTGAAGATAAACCGTGTGAGGATCAAGATACTCAGCCATTCCTTGAATGCCGGCACCCATAAGACTATCCGTATTAACCTCATCAACATAAAGCGCTTTCATCAAGCTATATGCTTCCATAATTTTTTTCTGCTCATCAAACTTGTCACCTCCACTGCCATGCAATCGACTACCGAGAAAAACGCCAAAAAGCAACACGACAAGCATCATGACAATAGACAGTATTCGCGACATGGTAATTGAAAGTCTTATGCGTGAGTAGAAAAACGCACCAATTAATAAAGATGGCGCAGGAACGAAGTTTAGCTATCGAAGAGGGAATATCACAAAAAACATTCCAAAACCGGCAGAAGAGCTTTTTAGGGGAAAATAGAAGATCAAATAATGAATAAAATTTTCATAATTCTATAACATAAAATAATGAGTATATAATGTAATTATATCATATTTAATGAATAAGTATAAGGCATATAAAATAACAATAA
>CAIQSY010000194.1 GCA_903874585.1 uncultured Chlorobiaceae bacterium
CCTCCTTACCACTTGCTGGTCGTGCCATATACCCACCTCCTTTTAGGGTATATTATAACACTTTTGCTTTAGAAATGGAATAAAAATAGTTCAATTTTTTACTTTAATCAGCAATAAAACCATATCGCTTTACTTTATCCAAACGTCTATAATCAGCTTTTTTTTTGAAGATTGTTTATCGTCAACCTACCCGTCTCGCCCATGACAACACTCTTGCGGGTAATGGATAGTCTAATTCCCATATAAAGGTAATCGGCTTTGAACCTTCATGTTTGCAATATCGAAGTGGTCCAGCAAAAAAATATGGTGATGTTAACCCATTCGAGAGACGCTTACGGTCGCGGATAAATAATATCGGCGTAAATCCTTTTTCTTTATGGTTGATCAAACGTATTCCAACAGACGATGTATCGCGTGTTTGTGATTGACTTTGCCAATGAAACAGGCGATCAGAAATGGCGTAGTCTTCGTACATCGTGGTGGG
The DNA here is from genome assembly GCA_903874585.1 of uncultured Chlorobiaceae bacterium. Classification (GTDB taxonomy): domain Bacteria; phylum Bacteroidota; class Chlorobiia; order Chlorobiales; family Chlorobiaceae; genus Chlorobium. The sequence goes on from CAIQSY010000194.1 coordinate 485, forward strand.
CGAAAAGTCAACCTCACTTTTGTTGATATCGGCAAAAAAAAGATCAAGTTTCCGATCTGGCACATGCAATATGCCTTCACGAGAGCTTATTGGATTTTCAAAAGAGCCTAAACCAAGGGCATGTGTTACCTGTTCTCGGGTATATGATGCATGAAGAGTAAGCTGTCCCGTCAGGTTCTCAAACCCTCTCTTTGGCAAAGGCGTACAGGTTTTCAGTAGCCATTCAAAGAGCTCTGTAAGATCACGCGCCAATCCTTGATGTGAAATAATAAAGCGGTGAACATTATCGAGTATCCCATCCTCAGGCTTTTTTGTTCCCCATAATACACTGTTTAAGAGAATTTTTGTAAAGGGTAAACAGCTTCTACCCGTTGTGATAAGTCGATGAGCATCTTCTATCAAATGGGTATCGTCCATAAACACAAGGCGCCGAAACCCTTGAGCAAGCTGATCGTCAAAACCCATTAATTCATTATAAGAAACCCTTCCTTCTGCCTCAGCAAAAAGTTGATGCGGTAATCCTCGACGATAGATTTCATCTGGTGAGTCAAGATGCAGAAAATCAAGCATCTGCTGCAAACTTATCTCCCCATGAATTTCGCCTCGCAATTGGCGCAATTCCCTCAGAAGTCTTTCACCTCGCAGATTAGCCGTAGCCGAGCGAATATTAGCGAGAACATGCTCTTTTGCCTGTTTTTCGAGGTGAAGAAAACAACCGGCTGGCAGATAGGGCATATCTGATTCTATCTGTTTATCAATGCGCAATTCCGGTCGGCTCGTCAACGCTCTGAAGCGTTTAGCAAAACTAAAGTGACGATGTTGCGGCGCAATAAAATCGAGAATCGTAAGATGTGATTTTTCTTCATGCAGGCGAAGTCCACGGCCAAGTTGTTGCAAAAAAAGAGTTAAACTTTCAGTTGGACGCAAGAAAAGCACAGTATCAAGAGATGGTATATCGACACCTTCATTATACAAATCAACAGTAAAGATGAATCGAATTTCTCGGTTTTCGAGCTGGCGTTGTGCTTTATTACGTATTTCTTTCGGTGATTCTCCGCTCAGGGCAAGAGATGGGATATTGTGTGAATCACAAAATTGCGCCATAAATTCGGCATGAACAACGCTAACACAAAACCCTAACCCCCGAACTCGCTTCATATCAGTAACATACCGTTCAGTCTGGCTCATCACCCATGCCGCACGCTTTTGATTACGTTCCAGTTGCTCTCGGAGCTGCGTCGTGTCATAGCCTCCACGTTTCCATGCAAGATCTGAAAAATCAAGTCCATCCAGATCGGGAATCCCAAAATAATGGAATGGCGCAAGAAGAGCTCGTTCAACAGCCTCAGACAACCTGATCTCATGCGTAAAAGCACCACCGAAATCCTTCCGAATGTCGGTACCATCGCTTCGTTCAGGAGTAGCCGTAAGGCCCAAAAGAGAACTGGGCTTAATATGACGGATCAACTTTTGGTATGATGCTGCACTTGCATGATGGGCCTCATCAAGCACGATATAATCAAAATGCGCTGCTGGAAACTCATCGTATCCACGACTATTCCAACTTTGCACCGTGCAGAATAGGTAATCGGTTTGCGGCGGTTGAGAGCCGCCAGCAATAAAGTCTCCAAAACTTCCATCTCGCAATACTTGACGGAATGCAGCCCGTGCTTGTTGGAGAATTTCTTCACGGTGAGCAACATATAACATTCTTGGACGCCCACCATTGTCCTTACAATATCGACGGTAGTCGAATGCAGCAATCATGGTTTTTCCAGTACCGGTTGCTGCTATCACCAAGTGCTTATGCTTCCCAGCTTCACGTTCTGCTGCAATATCTTCCAAAATTACCTGTTGATAACCATAAGGATGCAGGTCGAAGAATGAAACAGTATCATCCGAACTTCCTCCGGAACGCTCCTGTTGAAGCGCGTGCTCCAATGTTGGCAAATCCTCTAAGCTGCACGGTGTAAATTCAGATTCATCCGCCCAATGTGATTCAAACGTTGCAATTACATGTTCCCACAAATGATCTGTTTCATATTGACTGATTTTTGCTGTCCACTCCAACCCGTCATCAAGTGCCACCTTTGAAACATTTGCTGATCCAATATATGCTGAGCTGAAACCCGTATCACGATGAAACAAATAAGCTTTGGCATGCAAACGAGTACGGTTAGTATCGTAGGAAACCCTTACTTCCGTATTCGGTAATTCAAGGAGTGCTTTAATTGCCTTTACATCCGTTGCGCCCATATAGGATGTGGTGGCAATACGCAAGCGTGGTTCTCCATCAGAAGTGTTAGACCGGGTAAACTCTTTCAAAGATGGGAGTAATGGCAGAATTCCAGAATATTTAATGAACGACACAAGCCAATCAGCACGATCACAATTCGCAAGCTCCTTGATAAGTTGGGTTCTCAATGATGGACTTCGTGAAGAACCTGTCAGTAAAGCAGATTCCGAAAGAGCCGTATCAGGACGAATTGATGAAGTAATGAAAGGCGGAGGAGAATTGATTTGCTGAAGCGTCTGTAATGATACCGGTCGGACAGCATCAATAATAGAGGATAAAAACACTGGCGATTGAAAAGCCTCCTGCAAAGCTTCCAACAAAACCTCTCCCTTTTTTCCTGAAAGCACTTCACTGATAAAATTTGCAATTTCATACGCAAGCGGGAGCACAAGACGACGGTTAAACTCTTCTGGCAGAATCTCTGACCATACTGAAGACTCTAACAAGCCAGCTTTTTCAAGTCGTATATGCAGTTGTGATGTGTGCAGCAAATCGTAGAGACCAACAGGAAGATTACTCATATATTTTCCAATTTACCCATTCAACAGCTACACGAACAAACACTGTTCTCAATAAAGCTTTTCACGCGGTATGCTCAAAAACGCAACCAACCACTCAGCGTAGCTTAGCCTCAACACCAGTTCTCTTCGACAAATCAGCAAGAAAGCGCTTATACTCAAGCAAGTTGGTGGTTACAAACAAAGAGTCTTTGGCGGAAGATTTTCCCGCAACAATGAAAATTTTAGGTGGCGGATTATAGGTGACAGGCTCCTGATAAATGGCGGTAATATTAGCCAGACCAAACTGCTTTTCATTGCCTGTGCGATCAATGTAAAGCAACTTATCATCAGTAATTCTGACGGAATCGCCATCCTGACCATGCTCGCCAACAAACTTGGTGTTGTAGTACATTGGGCCACCAAGCGAAACGGTTGTCAACATAACAAGGAGTGTGGTTTTCCAAAAGCAGCCAAGATCAACGCCATAGGTAAATTTTCCATACCGATAAAACACTGCCCACACCAGAGCAAGAAAAAGCATACTCAAGCCCCATGTTGCAAGGTAATAGTAATCAAGCCACAAGGCAGAATAGGTCATAGGATAGTGAAAAACCTCTGGCATATCGTTCGGGATTATCGTTCAGAAAAAGCTGTAATGAAAGGTAAAAATAAGGCTTCACGCAACGTTTGCAACACAATTTTTCTCAAAAAAAAGGCCCGCATACGCGAGCCTTCTTCTTTCTCTTATGTCGAAGCAAGGTTTAATGCTCAAACAACATTTCCGAATAGGTCGGAAGCTGCCAGCGACTGCGGTCAACAACCTGCTCAAGCTTGTCTGAAACGGTACGAATTGCAGACATGAACGGTAGAAGTGTATCGGCACAGTAATCAGCCTTTTCAAACTCTGTGGCAAACGAGTCAATCTTTTCAATCATCTCATCAAGCTCCGCCGACATATCAAGCAAGGTTGAAAGATTTTCAGCAATCATTTTTAGATGATCAGCCTGGCTCTTGAGCGATCCTTCAGAGAGCCCGATTGCGTCAGCAACAGCAATCAGGTTGCTCAATGAGTTGCCAATGCTGCCCTGATATTCAGAAACATCAGGAATAACAAAGGTTTTAAGCATAAGCTGCAACGTACGAGCTTCAATATCAAGCCCCTTGACATAACGCTCAAGACGAATATGTAAACGTGCGTCAATCTCCTGCTCGCTCAGCACGCCATATTTGGTGAACATCTCATGCACATCTTGTTTAAGCAGCACACGAAGCGACTGTGGCGTGTTTTTTAGATTTGGTAATCCTCGCTCACGGGCAGCCTGCTGAAGTGCTTCTGAGTAGTTATCGCCCTGATAACGAATGAGCTTTGTTGCCGTAATCTGCTCGCGGAGCGTTTCAAGAATTGCAGCATCGCGCTCTTGACCAGCATTGATTTTTGCGAGAATAGCGTCGGACATATCATCAACAGCCTCAGCCATGATGGTATTCAGCACCATGTTTGGTGCTGATGCTGCCTGTGATGAACCAACAGCACGGAACTCAAACTTGTTACCAGTAAACGCAAATGGCGAAGTACGGTTGCGGTCGGTGTAATCTTTATTAACCACGGGAACCCGTGACAATCCAAGGTTCAGCACCTGTTTTTCAGTTTTCAAATCAACCTTGCCACTCTCAATAGCATCAAGCACCCTCTCAAGCAACTCGCCAAGGAAGACGGTAACAACAGCAGGTGGAGCCTCATTAGCACCGAGACGGTGGTCGTTACCCATACTTGCAATCGACATTCTCAACACATCACCTCTCTTGAGTACTGCTTTAAGAACAGCGACAAGGAAAATAAGGAAGTGAAGGTTCTTTTCGGGAGTGTCGCCCGGATCGAGCAGATTAATGCCAGTACTCGTGGCAATCGACCAGTTATTGTGCTTGCCTGAACCGTTGATACCAGCAAATGGCTTTTCAGCGAGCAACAGGGCAAATCCCTTCTTATCAGCAATTTTACGCATCACCTCCATCACCAGTAGGTTGTGATCAACGGCGATATTTGCCTCTTCAAAAATTGGAGCAATTTCAAATTGATGTGGTGCAACTTCGTTATGGCGAGTTTTTGCTGGAATACCAAGCAGATAAAGCTCATGCTCAACATCCTGCATAAACTCAAGCACACGATCAGGAATAGAACCGAAATAATGGTCTTCAAGCTGCTGACCTTTTGGAGGAAGAGCACCAAGCAATGTACGACCGCACATAACAAGATCAGGACGCTCAGAGTAGAACTTTTTATCAATAAGGAAATACTCCTGCTCAATACCTGCAACAGTTTTAACGCGGGTAACATCTGTCACGCCCAGCACCTCAAGTAACCTGATTGCAGAGTTGCTGATCGCTTCCATTGAGCGAAGCAGTGGGGTTTTAGCATCAAGCGCTTCACCGTGGTAAGAGATGAAAACTGTGGGAATGCAAAGCGTCAAATCTTTGCCGCCTCTCATCAAAAATGCAGGGCTTGAGGGATCCCAAGCGGTATAACCACGCGCCTCAAACGTCGTGCGCATTCCGCCGGATGGAAAGCTTGAAGCATCAGGTTCACCCTGAATAAGCTGTTCACCTGAAAAACGCTCAATCGGCGTACCATCACGATCGATTGATAAAAATGCGTCGTGCTTCTCGGCTGTTGAGCCAGTCATCGGCTGAAACCAGTGGGTGTAGTGGGTAGCCCCATTCTCCATTGCCCACTCTTTCATACCATGAGCTACAACACCGGCAATCTCTGCTGTAATTTTTTTCCCAGCCTTGATGGTGTCCTGCAGTGCGGTAAACTCCTCTTTCGGCAGTTTTGCACGCATAGCTTTGTGATCAAAGGTCATCGCACCAAAATAGGTCGATACCGGAATCTTACTATCGCTTTTCAAAAAAACCTCCTATGTTATGATTTGCGTATAATACAACACATTTTTTATACTCAATAAACAACGATAACCTGTTTTATTTTTTTGACTTCTTCTCATCAAACGTAGTCAAAACCTGACGATCCTGAAGATTTTTGCGAACAATTTCAGCGGAAATTTTTTTATTTTTCTTCAATTGTGAGAGCACAAAACTGGTATTCGTACCAAGCACACCAGGCCAGCTCTGTATCCTTGCAAGAAATTGCTCAAGTGATGAAGTATTGTGCGTCATCACCTTCAAAATATGAGAGCCTTCCCCAGTCACAGAATAGCACTCCATAATCTCCTCCTCTTTCATCACATGCTCCATAAATGACTTGTAGTGCCGTGATGAATCCACAATGACTCGTACAAACGCATGGATATCAAAACCAAGCTGACGTTCATCAACCTCCATGCTGAAGCCTTTGATAATACCGTTCTTCTGCAACTTATCAAGCCGTTCACTGACCGATGGAATTGAAAGACCAACCACTTCAGCAAGCTCGCTCAATCGAACTCTGCCATTTTCGCCAAGAGACTCAATAATTCTAAGGTCGATCAGATCAAGATGGCCGGACATGTTGTGGATTTTTTTAATATTTAAATGTTGGCAGAAATTACATAAAAGTAAGAAAAAACCAACCTTTTCTTTAAAGATCAGTACGGTTTTCAATAAAAGCCTTAACTAATTTAGGGTGATGAACACAGAGTTCATGTATCCTTTACCAAATATTAAGTGCTATTATAATGATGATACAGAACGATAGCATTCGTTAATGCCCTTATTAGCTAATACGCAAAATTATTAAAAATAATTCATCGCAACAGTATCAATCGATTGTATCGCATCGCTCAACTGATTATTCCGCTGAGAAAACCCTTCATGGCTCATCTTCGGTGCATCTCCTTCCAAATAGGAAAAATTTCAATATCTTCCTTCCTGCTTTGACTATACAGAGGCAGAATGATCAGGGAAAAATGTTTTCAAAAGCACAATTTTCCGTCATAAAAAAGTAAGAGTAAAAAACTATAAAGTATTTTTTTAAGCGACCGAAACTTATACATCCTATATGAAAATAGCAATTTTCGGCGCTGGAGTTGCCGGTCTTGCCGCAGCTATTGAGCTTGTCGATAAAGGTCACACCGTAGAGATTTATGAAAAACGCAAAGTCCTTGGCGGCAAGGTTTCCGTGTGGAAAGATAGTGACGGTGACTCCATTGAATCAGGGCTGCACATCGTTTTTGGTGGCTACGAACAACTCCAGAGCTATCTGAAACGTGTCGGTGCTGGAGATAATTATCAGTGGAAAGAGCACTCGCTGATTTACGCGGAAGAGAACGGCAAACAATCCGTGTTCAAAAAAGCTAATCTGCCAAGTCCGTGGGGCGAAGTTGTTGGCTGTCTGCAAACCGATTTTCTGACGCTCTGGGATAAAATTTCGCTGATAAAAGGGCTTTATCCGGCACTTACAGGCAATGAAGCCTACTTCCGCAGCCAGGATAGTATGACGTATTCTGAGTGGCATCACCGGAAAGGAGCTTCGGAACACTCTCTGCAAAAGCTATGGCGTGCGATTGCGCTGGCAATGAATTTCATTGAGCCAAACGTCATCAGTGCCCGACCGATGATTACGATTTTTAACTATTTCGGCACAAACTACACCGCAACCAAGTTCGCTTTTTTCCGCAAAAACCCAGGCGATTCGATGATTGAGCCAATGCGCCAATATATCCAGAGCAAGGGCGGGCGTATTTTTGTGGATGCAAAATTGAGCCGATTTGAGCTGAATAGCGACAACACCATCAAGGAAGCTGTACTGAAAGATGGTCACAAAATTGTTGCTGATGCGTACATTTCAGCACTGCCTGTTCACAATATCAAGAAGATTGTGCCCGTACAGTGGCTGACACACAAGTATTTCCGTAATCTGCATGAATTTGTCGGAAGTCCGGTTGCAAACTGCCAGCTCTGGTTCGACCGCAAAATTACCGATGTTGATAATCTCATGTTTTCGCAGGGTACGCTGTTTGCAACCTTTGCTGATGTTTCGCTCACCTGTCCGGAGGACTTCCAGAACGGAACAGGATGTGCCAATGGCGGCAGTGTGCTCAGCTTGGTACTTGCGCCAGCACATCAACTGCTCGATATGCCGAACGACGTGATTACGGCGCTTTTAGTGAAAGAGGTTCATAACCGTTTCCCAAAAGCACGCGACGCCAAACTGCTGAAATCCACCATTGTCAAAATCCCGCAGTCGGTGTACAAAGCTGTACCGGATGTTGACCAGTTCCGCCCTGACCAGATCAGCCCGATCAAAAACTTTTTCCTTGCTGGCGATTACACCGACCAGCACTATCTGGCATCAATGGAGGGAGCTGCGTTGAGCGGAAAACTGGTTGCAGAAAAGCTGCTCAGCCGTTTTGGTAACTGAAACAGGCTTCGTTCACACAATTCAATTTGATCTTGTCATGTGCAAAGAAGAACCATTGCCTCATCGGAACATAACTCCAACTGAGCAGGTAACATTGCTTGAAAAGAGTGAATGTGGCATTCCTCCATTCAGCAGCAAGCTGGCTGAAACTGGAAGTTATCCACTCTACCCGTCCAACATTGATATTCTGCAGATCAACACGGGATACATCTGTAACCTTCGCTGCCGCCACTGCCATGTCGATGCTGGACCAGAACGTCGGGAGCTGATGACGCGCCAGACAATGAAATTTTGCCTTGATGCACTCCGCAACAGTTCTATCAAAACTGTCGATATTACCGGTGGTGCACCAGAAATGAACCCTGAATTCCGCTGGTTTATCGAAAGCCTCAGAGCCACAAAACCAGACGCTGAAATTCTTGTACGCTCCAATCTTACATTGCTCACAGGCGAGAATAAATACCGAGATATTCCAGAGTTTCTTAAAAAGCAACAAATTACCATCATTGCCTCGCTTCCCTGTACGACAAAAGAAAAGGTTGACGCCGTGCGTGGAGCAGGTGTATTCGAGAAATCTATCGAAGCATTGAGACGGCTCAACAATATCGGGTATGGTCAGGCAGAGAGCGCTCTTGAACTCAACCTTGTCTATAATGCTGGAGGTGCATTCTTGCCAGAACCACAGCAGCATCTTGAACAGGGATTCCGCAACTATTTGCTCGAAAAATACGGCATTGTGTTCAGCCATCTCTACACCATCACCAACATGCCGGTCAACCGTTTTCTGAACGATCTACTTGAAAGTGGCCACTACTGCAACTATATGGAGTTGCTGGCCACCAGCTTCAACCCCGCTGCGGTGAACAACCTGATGTGCAGAAATACTGTTTCAGTCGGCTGGGATGGAACATTACACGACTGTGATTTCAACCAGATGCTCCATTTATCTGTGACTAACGATGCTCCGCAGCACATCCGTGAATTCAACGCTGAGGCTCTCCGCAAACGCCGAATTACCATTGGTCAGCACTGCTATGGATGCACCGCCGGAGCTGGTTCAAGCTGCCAAGGCTGCCTGCTATGAACACAAGCGGGCGGTTGCTCGTCATTTTGACCAAAAATCCAGAAGCTGGAATGGTCAAAACCCGATTGGCTCAAACCATCGGCAATGAACAAGCGCTTGAAATCTACGAAACCCTGCGACGCCATACAGCACGGATTGCCAACAAGGTTCATGCAGAACGAGTCGTTTTTTACTCCAGCTTTATTCCCGCTTCCGATATTTTTCTCACCAGCAATTTCAGTACCAAATTGCAAGAGGGAAATGACTTGGGCGAACGGATGTTGCACGCCATCAAAAACGGATTTGAAAACGGATTACATCATGTTGTACTGATTGGAACGGACTGTTACGAACTGAATTCGGCAATCATTGAAAATGCGTTTGCAGCACTTGAACGCTCAGATGCCGTGATCGGCCCAGCCATCGATGGTGGGTTTTACCTCATCGGCATGAACCGCACAATACCAGAACTTTTCCTGAAACGGCAATGGAGCACCTCTGACGTACTCCGCGAAAGCATTGCAATCCTCAAGCAGCTTGAAATAACGCATGAACTGCTGCCAGAACTGTCGGACATTGACACCTTTGACGACCTCAAAAAAAGTGCATTATGGAGAGGCAAACCATAAGCATCATTATCCCGACCTGCAACGAAGAGATCATCATAGCAGAAGCAATACAACGACTGCTTGATCTGATGGACAATAAGCAGGGAGTAGAGATTATTGTCAGTGACTCAAGTACGGACAATACACCCGACATTCTCTCACGCTTTCCTGTAATCCTCTGTGACAGCACAAAAGGACGCGCCATACAAATGAACAGCGGTGCTCGTTATGCCAAAGGTGATATTCTTTACTTTCTGCATGCCGATACCCTGCCGCCAGTTTCATTTATTGACGATATTCGTGAGGCTATGGCCGCAGGCAAGCAAGCGGGATGTTTCAGAATGCGCTTTGATGACGACCATCCGTTGATGAGCTTTTTCGGATGGTGTACACAGTTTCCACTGATGATCTGCCGCGGAGGCGATCAATCACTCTTCATAACAAAAGAGCTGTTTCAGGAGATTGGAGGATTCGACGAAAAGCTGCTGCTTATGGAAGATTACGATATTATCGCCAGAGTTGAACAACGCGCGCCATTCCACATTTTGGACAACGAAGTCACCACGTCAGCCCGAAAGTATCACGACAACGGAATCATCCGCCTCCAGGCAATCTTCGGCACCATTCATCTCATGTATAATCTTGGAGTTACGCAGGAAGAGATGATCCGATATTACAAGGAAAATATTGCCTGAAAAGAGCGAAAAGAGACCAGCTTCTAAAATAGAATGAAGAGGTGAACGACTTAAGAAATAAGTTCTTATATTCAAAAAAATTTATTCGATTCTCCATCATTAACCTATCATACTTATGGCAGCAGAAGAGCTAAACAAGGCAGCAGGAGCAGGCACACCTGCCTCACCACAAAATACGGCAAACGGAGTTGGCAATGGCGATATGGCGCATCTGATTGGGGATGTGGGTGCTCTGATTGACTCGACTATTGTATCGGTACAGGGAGCAATCAGCTCGGTAAGTTCAGCAACTGAACAGATTATTGAGGGTGTTACCTTGACCATCAAATCAGAGCCTGTTCAGGGTGTCATTAACTCTGTAAGTTCTGTAACAGGGCAACTTATTAACAACATAACCTCCACGATCAATCCTGAATCGATTCAGGGTATGATTAATTCTGTAAGTTCCGCTACCGGACAACTGATTGACGGTGTTAACTCAACCATCAATTCACAGCCAGTTCAGGAGATTCTCAACAATGTAAGTTCTGTTTCAGGACAGCTTATCGAAGGCGTTACCACCACCATTAATTCAGGGCAGAACTCTTTTCAGGAACTTGGCAAATTATGGACAAGCTTGCTCGAAAACCTGAATGCTGCCGGCAGCGTCAATCAAGTGCAAAACCTGTTCAATAATGTCAGCGCAGGACTTGGGCAGCTTATGAACAGCTCCTTCATGCCTGGGATGCCGGGAATGCCAAACATGATGGGAAATAGAGTCAAGAGAGATGTCACAGAGATCCGCTTCACACCAAAAGAGATTGCTGCTGCTCCCGTGCAGGAAATCGTAGCAAAAGAGGTGGTAACGGCTCCAGCGCAACCAGCAGCGCAGAAAGTGGTTGTCAATGCTCCAGCACAGCAGACCACTGCACCAAAACCAGCACCTGCAGCTCCAAACCAGCAGGCACCAAAATACGTGGTTGTTCCACCTTCTGCACAAAAGAAATTCTAAAGCAACCTCCTGTTCCAAAATATCATAGTGAGCGAAGCAGGAAATTACCAATAATGCTTCGCTCAGTGTGACACACACACCTGCCTGTATCACTCCCCTGCTGTTATTGTACACCGGTTCCGGTATGACCAAATCCACCTTCGCCACGAACTGTTGACCCAAGCTCTTCAACCTCATCAAACTGCACCTGCTCAACCCGTGCTACCACCATCTGGGCAATCCGATCACCATGCGAAACCATGAATGGATCTTTACCATAATTGATCAGAATCACTTTGACCTCTCCACGATAATCGGCATCAATGGTTGCCGGAGAGTTCGGCAGCGAAATCATCGAACGCAAAGCAAGTCCGCTTCTTGGACGAAGCTGCGCCTCATAGCCTTCGGGTAACTCAATGGCAAAACCTGAGGGAATCAGCATTGTTGAAAAGGGTTGCAGTGTCACTGGTGCATCAAGGCATGCAGAGATATCCATTCCGGCTGCATGGGCTGTTGCATAAACGGGCACTATCGCTTGCTTGTTAAGGCGAACTATCTTTACTTTGAGCATCGGTTGAAATGAACTGGTTAAGAGCTGGTTAAGAGGGGCGGGTTAAAAGGAATAATGAGAAAAACGACAATATAAAAGATAAAGAAAAGGACAAGTGGCACAATCACCAGAAAATATTTATGCGCTTGCATTTGGCGCTCATCCCGATGATGTTGAACTCTCATGCGGAGCTACGCTGCTGAAGATTATTGGCGAAGGTAAAAGCGTTGCGGTGTGCGACCTCACGCGAGGTGAAATGGGGACGCTCGGTACCCCTGAAACTCGGAAGGCTGAAGCTGAAACCGCCGCACAACTCATGGGCTACCGCAGCCGCACGACACTCGATCTCGGCGACTCCAAACTCTGCCATACCGAAAAGAACATTGCGGAAATCATCAAAGTCATCAGGCAATACAAGCCAACCGTCGTCTTTGCGAACCCACCCGACGAACGCCATCCCGACCACATCAAAGCGTCAAGGCTTGTAACCGATGCGTGCTACTACGCTGGATTGCAGCAACTCGCCACGAGCATTAATGGAGAAGCACAGGAGCCCCATCGGCCAAAACATCTGCTTTACTATATTCAGTTCAAATATCTTGAACCTGATATTATTGTTGATATTTCGGACACATTTGATGCATCACGAAAAGGCGTCATGGCTTTTGCAACACAGTTTTATAAAGAGGGATCAACCGAAAAGCCAAACACCATGATCAATCGCCCTGAATTTCTCACCAGCCTCGAAGCACGTGCACGATCTCTCGGTGAACAAATCGGCACCATGTATGGCGAAGGCTTCAAACTCACCACCAAGCTTGCTATCAAATCAATCACGGGCACTTTTTGCGAGTAAATGCGCGATAACCATCAGCGTCGTTGATGCTTTGCAACACGCCAGTTTCGGAGAGAGAAAGTTCCTGAATACGTGATTCTTGAAGAAAAGCTGCAAGTGAATTATTACCCTCCAGATGCTGGAGCATCAGTTGGCGACGTGATTTTGGTTCGTAACAGGCACAGAGCGGTTCGAATCGCTGTGAAGCGGCATCGCGAAAAGCAGTGGCGAATCGAAAGGGATTGCGGTGCCGACAGAGTTGTGAGAGATGTGCTTGATCGAGAAATGGGAGATCGCAAGCAACAACAATCCACGCTGCATCGGGTCGATGTTGCTGGGCGGAGAGCAACCCACCAAAAGGCCCAATACCGAGATAGGCGTCGGTCACAAGCGGGATACCGAAATGGCGATAACGCTCTGCCTGATCTTTACGGCAAGAGACAAACACCTCCTGGCACTGCGACTGCAAGAGTTTTGCGGTATGGAGAAGCTGATTATCGGCATGATAGTTGAGCAACGCCTTATCGCTGCCCATACGAGAACTCAATCCTCCAGCCAAAACCATACCACACAAAGGCACTTCTTGTTCTGCACGTTGAAACAGCAAGGTTTCGATAAAGTGAGCCACCTCGATAACGCTGTTCCGCGACAAAACAGGAAGATGATAATCCGCATAAAAAGCTAGATCATCAGGCACAACAAGAGCTTTCACATTGGTAAGGCGACCATCACGAAGCAAGTCAAGTATTCGGCGCTCACCGTCCACGAGCAGCAACTTCGGTAACGGCAACTCTTTCAACCCTTCAACCAAAAGTAGATCGTGATCGGCAAACGCAGAACGCGCCGTTGCGGGTGATGGGGTATTGTCGTTGGTAATAATCGCTTTTTTTTCAGGATCGGAAATCATCACCGTCGCCGCGCCTGCCTGACGGACAACCCATGAATCTTTTCCCTCCCGATCACTCTCAAAGCGGTGGCAGCCGTGCTTGTAGTAACCGACGGTATATTTTTCGGAGAGGTGACGTACCACTCCTGCAATCAACGTTGTTTTGCCTGAACCGGAATAGCCGCAAAGAGCTATTTCAAAAGGATGGAAAAGCATGGTGGTGTGATATGGACTATCAAGAGTTCAAGGTTGATGCCATTGAACTCTTGATGCACGCTCTTGATGCACGGAAAGAAATCGTTAACTATTTTTTCCCACCGAGTGTAGAATTAACACCGTCAAGTACCTGTTTTGCAACCATGGTAAGAGAATCAAGCGCCATAACAAGAGCCTTACTGACAGGCTCCATAGCACTATCAATAAGTGAACCTACACCAACAAGGATTGTTGAAAAATCTCCTTTTACTCCACCTTGACCCGCACCTTTTGTTTCTTCAGCCATAGTACACTGCTATTTAGGGTTGTTCGCAACACAAAACATGACATTCAAAAGGTAATAAATTTAATTATGGTATCAATGCTCAGCAACGCTTTTTTTGCAGCGATAAAGATGCTTTTTTGTATGTTCAGCAAACGATTCCATCCATAAAAGAGACGACAACCGTGGCAGACAAAATAACATCTCGCAGCGAAGACTACTCGCAATGGTACATTGATCTTATACGCTCAGCAAAATTGGCTGATTATGCTGATGTTAAAGGGTGTATGGTTATTCGCCCTAACGGCTATGCAATTTGGGAAAAGATGCAGATCGCCCTCGACCGTATGTTTAAAGAGACAGGTCATGTCAACGCCTACTTCCCGCTCTTTATTCCTGAAAGTTTTATTGCAAAAGAGGCTGAGCATATTGAAGGGTTTGCACCGGAATGCGCGGTAGTGACCCACGGCGGAGGTCAAGAGCTTACGGAAAAGCTGTACGTGCGCCCGACGTCGGAGACCATCATCTGGTCATCGTACAAAAAGTGGATTCAGTCGTACCGCGACCTTCCTTTATTGATCAACCAGTGGGCAAATGTAGTGCGATGGGAGATGCGAACCCGTCTCTTCCTCAGAACCACGGAATTCCTCTGGCAGGAGGGGCATACGGCTCATGCCACGCCTGAAGAGTCGCAGGAGGAGGTACTGCGCATGATTAATGTCTATAAAACCTTTGCTGAAGAGTACATGGCAATGCCGGTGATTATGGGCAAAAAGAGTGACAGCGAAAAGTTTGCCGGAGCAGTTGAAACGTACTGCATCGAGGCGATGATGCAGGATACGAAAGCGCTTCAGGCTGGCACTTCGCACAATCTTGGGCAGAATTTCGCCAAGGCGTTCGACTGCCAGTTTCAGACAAAGGAGAGCACCCTTGACTACGTCTGGGCTACAAGCTGGGGCGTCTCGACAAGGCTGATTGGTGCACTCATTATGGCGCACTCGGACGATCGCGGGCTGGTGCTGCCACCAAAACTCGCCACACGCCAAGTGGTCATCATCCCGATTCTCAAGGGCGACAAAGCTGCCGTGATCGCTAAAGCTCAGGAGATTGCCGAGACGCTGAACGAAAGTGGCATCGCAACCTTTGTTGACAGCACCGAACAGAACTCTCCCGGCTGGAAGTTTGCAGAATATGAGTTGCAGGGTATTCCTATCCGCATCGAAATCGGTCCGCGAGATATCCAGAACAGCATCTGCATTGCTGCACGCCGCGACACGTTGGAAAAAATCGAGGTCGCGCTTGACTATTCACTCGCAACCCGTATCAGTGATATTCTCGCCACCATACAGCAAAGCATGTTCAACAAAGCACTGCAATTCCGCAACGACAACACCTGTGAAGTTAAGAGCTTTGATGAATTTAAAATTGCTGTTGAGAAGGGATTTGTGATTGCACACTGGGATGGAACAGCAGAAACCGAAGCAAAAATCAAGGAAGCCACAAAAGCCACTATAAGAGTTCTCCCTGAAGAGGCTGAGTATATTGCACAATACCGTATTGATGAACCCGGAACCTGCGTCTATTCAGGAAAACCTGCTGCCAGAAAAGTTGTTTTCGCCAAAGCGTATTGAGGAACAATGCCATTTGATGGATTTACAATTGTAGGGGCTGTTCACGAACAGCCCTTATGTGTTTTGTCTGAACCGTGGTGGGCTTCATTGCTTGATTTTTCATTCATCCAATATCTAAAATAAATCGTATATTTGGAGTATATAAAGCATAAATATACCCGATATGTCCACGACAAAACCACCTGCCAACTCGAGTGACAACTACGATAGCCCATGGAAAGAGGCCATTGAACACTACTTTCCCGAGTTCATGGCATTTTATTTTCCGGACGCTTCTGCTGCCATTGATTGGGCAAAAAAGTACTTCTTTCTCGATAAGGAGTTGCTCGCGATTGTTCCAGAAGCGGAAGTCAGCAACCGCGTTGTTGATAAGTTAGTGCAAGTAGAACTCTTGCAAGGAACAGTGCACTGGCTGTATATTCACCTTGAGGTGCAGAGCACACGACAATCTGACTTTGCCAAGCGAATGTTCGTGTACAACTACCGTATTTTTGACAAGTACGATAAACCAGTAGCAAGCTTTGCGATTCTTGCCGATCGGCACCGTCATTGGAGACCAAATTCCTATGGTTTTGCATTTGCCGGCAGCAAACATACGTTGGAATTCTCAATCGTCAAGCTGATTGATTATGAACCAAAAATAGATGAACTTCTCATGCTGGATAATGCGTTTGGATTGATAACGGCAGCGCATTTACTAACCCAGCAAACTCGCAAGAAAAACGAAGAGCGTTATAACGCGAAACTACGCTTGATCCGGTTGCTGTACGAACGCCAGTGGGAGCGAAAGCGCATTGTGGAACTTTTGCGGGTTATTGACTGGTTTTTAGTATTACCAAAAGAGTTAAGGCAAAAATTAAAAACCGAAATCTACAGAATGGAGGAGCACCAAAAGATGAAATACGTTACCAGTTTTGAGCGTGATGCTCTGGAAGAGGGCTTTGAGAAAGGCGTGGAGATAGGCATTGTGCAAGGCAAAGAACTTGGAGTTGTGGAGGGTATGGAAATAGGTAAGTTGGAGGTGGCACGCAAGCTTATGGTGAGTGGGTTTAGTGCTGAACAAGCAGCAAGTATTGCCGAGGTGCCGGTTGCATTACTGCAATCGTCTTGAATCAGGATGGTTGTGGTGTTACGACGATGGCTTGATTTTTATTTCATCATAGCCAACACAAAAATAGCCTGCTTTATTGGTTCATAACCCGCAAAAGAATACTTTTATTATTGTCATAATTCATTCCAACGATCGCTCTTTTTTCACCCAAAACCGATCCCATCATGCAAAACACTACTACAAAATATTTACCCCCCCCCGACACTGGCTTTATACGTCGCTCGATTTTCTTCCTCGATGCTACGCTCTCCGACCTTCTCACGCTGACCTCTGCATTACCAGCAAACGCTGAAATTCATCTCATTGATGTAACGCAGGATGGGCTTGAGCAAATTGCCCAAACGCTTCAGGGGCGCACGGATATTGATGCTCTCCACATTTACAGCCATGGCAGCGCTGGCTCGTTGCTGCTTGGCTCTACAACGCTTTCGATTGATAATATCAACAGTTACGCTGCAACGCTGTTGCAGATTGGTGCGTCACTTTCGCCAATGGGTGATATTCTGCTCTACGGCTGCAATGTTGGCGCGGGTGCTGAAGGGCAGGCGTTTGTTGAGTCGGTTGCGCGGTTGACGCAGGCGGATGTGGCGGCTTCGGATGACTTCACGGGAAGTGCGGCGCTTGGTGGCGACTGGGTGCTTGAGGTGCAAAGCGGCACGATTGAGGCGGTGGTCGCAGGTCCGGTGGCGTACGATGGCGTTCTTGCCAACAGTGCCCCCGTTCTCTTACAGCCGCAAACGCTGACGTTTGACGCGAAGGTTGATTATGCCGGAGGGTACCCGTTTGCTGTAGCCAATGATGATATCAATGGCGATGGATATTCGGATATTGTAACGACAAACAGTTATAATATCAGCGTATGGCAGAATAATGGGGATGGAACGTTTGTCAACAAAATCACTTATTACACAGGCTCATTAGCGTCCGTGATCATTCGTGATATGAATGGCGATGGGAAAAACGATCTTGTTTCTGCCAACCAGGACAGCAATACGATTTCGGTATTCATCAAAAAGAGCGATAGCACCTTTGACCAACAGGTAACGTATGCTACTGGCACAACGCCAGTGTCATTCACCATTGCTGATTTCAATGGCGATGGATATAACGATGTTGTTACTGCCAATCAAGGCAGCAATACCATTTCGGTGCTGCAAGGCAAAGGCGATGGTACCTTTGAGCTGAAAGTGGACATTCCTACCGGCGATCAACCA
>CAIQSY010000195.1 GCA_903874585.1 uncultured Chlorobiaceae bacterium
GAACACTGCTGAAGGCAGAGGTACTGCAAATGGATTTTTTCGATACAGAGCTGTATGAGGTTGAAAATACAACAGATGGCGTACGATATGTGCTGAGAAAAAATTCTGTTCGCAAGGCAGAAATGGCCAAGAATCGCCAAGAACGGATCAATAAAATCCAGCGTTATGTTGAAGAGAAAAACAGTTACCTCTCCGGTTCTGTCAAGCGTGACAAGGATGTTGCTTTCCGATTTCTTCAGAAAAAGATCAGCCAGTACAAGCTCAACGATGTCCTGGAACTGACCAATCAGGAGCGGGTGTTCACGGTAACGGTCAATGAAGAAATACTCAAAGGAGCTGCTCTTCTGGACGGCTGTTATGTGATCAAAACCGATGTAAAGAAGGAGGTTCTTTCGACTCAAGAAGTTCATGACCGATACAAAGATCTGGCAAAAGTAGAGCATGCTTTCCGGACGTTCAAACAAAGTCACCTTGAAATCAGGCCAGTTCATGTGCGAACAGAAGCCAGCACTCGTGGTCATGTATTTGCCGTCATGCTTGCCTACAAAATCGAGCGACAGTTATCAGAACTTTGGAAAAAATGTGAATGCACTGTCCCGGAAGGAATTGATGAACTCGGTGCCATACGCAGCACAATCGTCACTCTCAACGAGGCAAGCTGCCAGAAAATCCCTCAGTCGAAAGGACTTGCCGGAGAGTTGCTTGTCGCGGCCGGAATTACCCTACCAGCAATCATTGAAGCCAAAAATGTCGATGTAGTCACAAGAAAAAAAACTCGCATTTAAACGTAAATAATCACTTTACAACGTTTTATAGGAATTTTATTTGCGGAACTTCCGATTCAGCCTCGCCGTCCATTATCGTTCTGCGGCAATGGACGGCGCTTGACGGTGATGTTTGCCAAAACCCAAAACACCATGCCGCATCTCTATCCTCACCCCTGCACCGTACAGTTATTGCGGCATGTCGGCGATATAGCGACTAATGGCGGCAAGTTCATCTTCACTGAGGCGGAACTCACCAGCCTTGATAATGCCCTCAACCTGCGCAGCATTTCGCCCGCCAACAATCGCGCCTGTAACAGCGGGATGGCGCAATGTCCACGCAATAGCAACCTCACCAGCGGAGCAGCCGTGCGGACGACCAATCTTTTTGAGTAGCTCTGCCAGTGCAATGTTGGCGGAGAGGCGTGGCTCCTGAAACTCTTTGTTGTTGCGCCGCCAGTCATTCGCGGCAAAATTCGCCGCTCGTTCGCGCGTCATGGCACCACTCAACATGCCGGAAAGCATCGGCGAATAGATAATTACGCCAATATTATGTTCAAGGCAGAAGGGAAGCAACTCATGCTCAATTGCAGGGCGCAGCATCGAGTAGGGTGGCTGTACCGAAGCCACGGGAGCTATCGAAAGAGTGCGGCGCAATTGTGCAACACTGAAGTTGGAGACGCCGATATGCCGCACCAGACCCTCCTCCTGCAAACGTGCCATCTCCATCCAGCCCTCCTCAATATCAGCATCAGGGTTTGGCCAGTGAATCTGGTAGAGGTCAATGGCGTCAACCTTCAGGCGCGTCAAGCTCGCTTCGCACTCGCGCCGTATCGAGTCGGCTTTGAGGCAGTTGCCAACCTGATGACTATCATCCCACACCAGCGCGCATTTTGTAAAAATCAACGGGCGACTCTTCATGCCGGCAACCGCCTTTGCCACAAGCTCTTCCGAATGCCCAAGCCCATACACGGCGGCGGTGTCGATCCAGTTCACGCCCAGCTCGATGGCGCGCTCAATTGCGGTAATGGCGTCGCCATCATCCTGTGCGCCCCAGCCATACGCCCAATCGCCGCCACCAATCGCCCAACTGCCGAAGCCAATGGGAGTAATCTGCATGTCGGTATTTCCAAGCTGTTTCGATTGCATCATGGTATATTCTGATTTATGGTTGTGTCTCTACGGTTGTCTCTCCTCCATAACGTTATCATTTTTATCTCAAAAACTCCAGAAATCGCGATCAAGATTCCGATATTGAATGCCTTGAATCAGATGTTTCAGCGCGATTTTTTCCGCACCTTCCAAATCTGCAATGGTGCGGCTTACCTTCAAAATGCGGTCGTGAGCACGTGCCGACAAGTTCATGCGGTTCATAGCGTCCATAAGCTTTTGCGAACACTCCTTGTCAAGCCGGCAGAACGTTTTAATCTGCTTGGTGCTCATCTGTGCGTTGGTGTAAATTTTTGGCGTACTCGTGGTGGCAAAACGCTGCTGTTGAATGTTGCGTGCGGCAATGACGCGATGGCGTATGGTTATGGATTTTTCCGCTGTTGATGGAGCAAAAAGGTCAGAATTTTCCACTTTGGGCACGTCAATATGAATATCAATACGGTCGAGCAGTGGTCCTGAAATTTTTGAGAGGTAACGTTGAATATGTTTTGGTGGTGCCGTCAAGTTGCCATCACGGTCTTTCAATGCACCTGCCGGGCTGGGATTCATTGCGGCAATCAGCATAAATCCTGCCGGATATTTTGTGGTAATGGCAATGCGCGACACCGTTACTTCCCGATCTTCCAGTGGTTGCCGCAACACCTCCAAAGCGTTACGACTGAATTCCGGCAACTCATCAAGAAAAAGAATGCCGTTATGCGCAAGGCTCACCTCACCGGGTTTGGCTGTTGAACCGCCACCAATCAGCGCCACATTACTTGTGGTGTGGTGCGGACTGCGGAATGGTCGTGTAACCATCAGTGGGCGATCTTTTTCCAGCAGGTTAGCAACCGAATAGATTTTTGTGGTTTCAAGCGACTCTTCAAAACCGAGAGGCGGTAAAATGCTGGGCAACCCTTTTGCCAGCATTGTTTTGCCGCTGCCCGGAGGACCAATCATAATAACATTATGCCCACCTGCAGCAGCAATTTCCAGTGCTTTTTTTGCTGCGCCCTGCCCTTTAATATCAGCAAAATCAACAGGATACTCCTGCTCTCTCTCAAAAAGCTCGGCAACATTAACGGTTACCGGCGGATGAAGAGTGTTTCCGCCCATCAGAGCCACCGTCTCATTCAGCGTTTCAACACCGAAAACCTCAATCGCGGAGTTTAATGCCGAAATAGCAACTGCCGCTTCAGCAGCGTTGGTTCGCGGCACAATCAACCGCTTGATCTGCTCTTTTCCTGCCATCATTGCAACCGGCAGCGCCCCATTGATACGCCGCAACGAACCATCAAGCGCTAGTTCGCCCATAATTAAGGTGTCGTCAAATTTGTTGCTGATCAAGTCAAGCGAGCCGAGCAGCCCGATGGCAATAGGGAGGTCAAAAGCAGTGCCCTCTTTTTTGATATCGGCTGGCGCCAAGTTGACCGTAATCTTTTTTGGCGGGATAATAAAGCCTGAATTTCTGATTGCCGTCAAAATTCGCTCACGGCTCTCCCTGATAGCATTATCAGGCAGACCAACAACGGTAAATGATGGAATACCATGAGTTACATTGATTTCAACGGTAACTTTCAGCGCATCAATCCCAATCAGTGCGGCGGCATTAAGTGTGGAGAGCATAGTGCAGAGGATGATAAGTTTCGTTTTTTATACGCAAGATAGTGAAATTAAAAAAAATACGCGAATATTTCATTCTCGCTTTTTGTGCGGTTATGGGTGAATACAATTTTTTGTTTTTGCTATTGTCGTCATTCTTTCTTGTTCTGTTTTTTCGATGACGGGGGACGTTTTGTAGCTTATGCGTGCGAGTTATCCGCAAAGCCAAGAGCGGTTTACGTGCTCTTTTCTGTCAGGATCATTCGTGGGGATGTGTCACAAATGACAAAGTTTTTGTGCGGCAACTATTTTTTTCGATTGTCGCTTTTTGTTGTTTCTGTTTGTCGGCTTTAGTATTTATGCTTATCTTTATTTATAATCTTTGGGTTAAGCATCTAACACCTAAAATCACATACATCTCATGGACAAAAAATCAAATGGTAAGCTTCTTGCTGTAGCCGCAGGTGGAGCTGTCTTAATGGGGACATGTTTCTTTGGTTTGTCATTTTTGACAGATTACAAGCTCCCCGCTGAAAATCTTTCAGCCATTCTTACTCCTTTACGGTCATTTGCGGGGTGGCTTGCACTCATTCTTTTTGCTTCACTCACGATTATGGGTCTTGGCAAAATGTCAGCAAGAATCAGTGATAAGTGGTTTTTAAGTTTTCCTTTGACAATTATTGCAATTGTTGCAGTGATGTTTGCTTCACTCTGGTTCAGACCATCTGGTATTCTGCTTTCAACCACAGGTCGCACTGTTACCATGGATGGAAAGTACATTCGTTCAGCGGCTGAATTAAAAGAGTTTATGGAAAAACCTGTTTTGTCAGCAAACGTTCCAAAAGCACCTGCTGGTTTTGATTTTGAAGCTGCAAAAACGCTCTGGACGGCAAAGTGCAACACTTGTCATACCCAAGGCTCAACAATGGATGCATTCAAAACCAAGTATAAAAAGACAGGTAAAGTAGATGTAATTGTTGACCGTATGCAGGCAACTCCAGGATCAGGTATTTCAGTTGATGAGGCGAAGACTATTATGATTTATATGAACGAAAAGCTCTGATCATCGCAATATTGTTGTCAAATGCAGTTAAATAAAAAAGCCTCAATTTTTTGAGGCTTTTTTATTGCTTTTTTCTATTTCACCAGTTTAAGCTATGGCGCTATAATTCACGGATACCGTTTCAGTGATACCTCCTCTTGCTTTCCATTCTGTTATCACGGTCATTGAGCGTGGTTGCAGCACCTCAACCAGATCGTCAAGAATTCTGTTGGTGATGTTTTCATAAAAAATACCAGCATTACGAAACTCGAAAAAGTAGTATTTCAGTGACTTGAGTTCGACGCAGCTTTTATCAGGAACATATCGAACGGTGATGGAGCCAAAGTCGGGCAGACCTGTTATCGGGCAGACCGACGTAAACTCCGGGTTGACAATTTCAATGGTATAATCCCTGTTGGGATAGGTGTTATCGAAACGTTCAAGTATCTCTTTTTTCATAAGGAATTAACGGTTAAAGTGATGCGGTTAAGGTTTTTTGAAAAGTGGTTCATGGTGCTGTAAAATAGAGAATACATGACGATTTTTCGGTAACTTGCGTTTACTTTTATTGACGCTTCTCTCAATGGCATTTTATACTTTAGTCTTCTTTCGTCATGATGCAACAATCTCCACAAGAGGCGGGTGCTGAACTCTCCTCACTTTGTAATGAATTAGCGGCTGAGTATGATTTGACGGAGAGTGCTTATTCGTTTGGTGGTCATTCGTTCAGCTTTTTAAGTGTGCTTGATAGTTATGCGCTGCTTGACCGTATATCGCCGGAGGAGTTTGTGAAGGATGAGCAGATGCCTTATTGGGCGGAGATATGGCCGTCGGCGATAACGCTCTCTTCGTTTATTGCTGATGAGCTTCAGATTGAGAGCCAGCACGTGATTGAAATTGGCGCTGGTGTTGGAATGGCATCGGTGGTTGCTGCATGGAAAGGTGCTTCCGTGCTGGCGACCGACTAT
Organism: uncultured Chlorobiaceae bacterium; assembly: GCA_903874585.1. Classification (GTDB taxonomy): domain Bacteria; phylum Bacteroidota; class Chlorobiia; order Chlorobiales; family Chlorobiaceae; genus Chlorobium. The sequence continues at coordinate 5,526 of CAIQSY010000195.1, forward strand.
TCACTTGAGGCGCTTCGGTTTGCACGTTATAATGGTTTGAAAAACAGAGTGAGCCTTGCGTTTGAACGTCTTGACTGGCGCGTTGTGCAGTGCAATGAGCGTTTTGATGTACTCTTTGCGGCTGATGTGCTGTATGAACGAGTGAATTTGCTCCCAATTGTCAATGCGCTTGATAAGCTGCTGAAGCCGCACGGTGTTGCCTATATTGCTGACCCACGCCGACGGATGGCGGAACAATTTCTGGAGCTTGCCGTCGAAAACAATTTCACCATCACCTCATTTCCCAAAAAATATACTGGCAGTTCGGTACCCGTTACCGTCAATATCTACAAGTTGATAAGAGCATGAACGAGCAGCAGCTTACGGCGCTTTGGCGGTATAATGCCGGCAGTGATGCTATGGTCTGGCAGATGATGTTTACCGATAATGGTGATCTTATCGGGCAAAAGCGTTGCTTATCCAAACGGGAAGCATTTTTTTTTGCTCTTGATACAGCGACAGGGAATCTCTTTTCCGACAATTATGTGCTGATGAATGCTCTGCAAGCAATTCCGGCTGGTGAAGGCTGGTTTACTGGTCTTGAAACAACCAGCGGTAATCTTGCCTACTGTTACGCTTGCCAAGCGTACAGTCCGGAGCATCAGGGCTTATGGGCAATTGATTTCAGATGCGGCAGCATGATGTGGCAGCGTTCCGATTTTACGTTTATCGCCAACCTTGGTGAAGCGCTGCTGGTTTGCAAAACATCGCTTTTTAATGGCTTTCCTGAACGCCATTTTTTACGGATTGATCCGTTGACTGGCAGCGAGCTTGATCAATTTCCGCTCGATATGGCACAGGTCAACACTCTTCGAGCTGATGCAGCGCCCGAAGAGGTTCGGCAGCAGATTTTTCTTCCTGATGTTGTGCATGATGGTATGGCTAATGCACAAGGCATGTTGCAGCGCATTGGTGTTTCTGCTGCCAGCCGTTGTGAGTTGCTTGTGCATGATTCGTTCACCATTGTGGCAGAGCATCAATATTCCTCCTCAACAGCGCTCTGGCACTCCACGTTGCAGGTGTGGAAGCACAACCAACCACGGTATTGCGATGTCATGGAAGAGAGCGCATTGCAGCCAAGCTTGAATACCATGCTGCTTCGAGGAGCTAAGCTCTATTATGTAAAAGAGAAAAGCGAACTTATCTGTGTGGCACTTTCATGAAACACGCCACACCCGATCCGCCCGATTTTTTATCCTCTCTTTTAGGGAGCAGTTCACTTCCGGTGGTTGATTTTCTTCATCAGCTCGCCAGCCGTAAAAATTTATCGCCCAACACGGTTATTGCTTATAAAAGCGATCTTCTCCAGTTTTTCACTTTTCTTGTCGAACATTTTGAGCTTGATGATTTGAGCGCATTTGAGCCTGAGCAAATTACTACGGTGGATGTTCGGCTTTTTATGGGCTCATTGCTCCAGCAAGGCATACAGCAGCGTTCGATAGCCCGAAAACTTGCTGCATTGAAAAGTTTTTATCGATATCTGCAGGAGAGGGGAAATATCAAAACATCGCTCTTTTCGGCGCTGGTTACCCCAAAATATCCGCAACGTGTGCCAGCGTTTTTAACAGAGCAGCAGACGGCAAAGCTTTTTGAGGAAATGCTGCCACCGTCGTCCAGCACAACAGTTGCCATGGAGGCGCATTTGCTTGAGGCTGCGTTTGTGCTTGAGCGTGACCGGAGTATCCTGGAGCTGTTGTATGGCAGTGGATTGCGTCAGTCGGAGTTGATTGAGTTGACGATGACATCGCTCGATTGTGACGGTGGTTTTGTTAAAGTTACGGGAAAAGGGCGCAAGCAGCGGATTGTTCCCATGGGGCAGCCAACGGTTGATGCGCTTAAAAAATATTTTGAAGTCCGACGAAACTTCTTTAGAATATCAAAGAGAGGGGAGGCGGAACTGCCGCTTTATGTTTCGCATTATGTTTTTCTCACCAAAAGAGGCGAAAAGCTTTATCCCATGCTTATCCAGCGGTTAACAAGAAAATATCTTGCTTCAGTTACTGAGCAGAAAAAAAAGAATCCTCATCTGTTACGCCACTCTTTTGCGACGCATTTGCTGAATAGCGGCGCTGATCTTAAAAGTGTGAGTGAAATGCTGGGTCACAGCAATCTTTCAACCACTGAAATCTATACACATGTAACATTTGATCGCTTAAAAGAGGTTTATCTCAAAGCGCATCCCAACGCATAGTTCTACTGTTGACTCTGACGTGTTGTGTTTCAGGGTCTTGTTCATTCATTACGTTCACCATTCTTTTAACGGAGGTTGTTATGACAAAAGTTGTCGTTGATGAGGCTGTCACAGTTACGGTTACGCTGCGTCATTCTGGTAATCATGGTGGTATAGAGGAGTATGCCCGCAGTTCTGCGCTCTCACTTACCAAAGTTTTTCCGGGCATTATCAGTTGTCACGTTATTCTTGATCATCAAAAAAATGATTTTGAAAAGAATAAGCTTGCCGAAATAACCGTGCATGTTCCTCAAAATGTCTTTGTTGCGAAAGAGGCGGGCGTAACGTATGAGCAGACTGTTGACAGTTGTGTCGAGGCCTTAACTCGTCAGCTTCGCAAACACAAAGAGAAAATGCAATAACAAAACATTCTCATGCGGGGCGTCGCTGACACGCCTCGCATGATTTTTTTTAACAGGTTGATTGTTTTCGCCATGACTCTTGAGCAAAAAGGATTAAAAAAGCGATCAATCTCGATTGCGGAATTTTTTGGCACCATCAGCACGAAATACGATATCAAATTCAGGCGTCTGAATACGGTTGATGAGAGTAAGCGGCGTATTGTTGAGCGTGATCTGCATCGCCCTGGTCTTGCTCTTGCGGGATTTACCAACCTCTTTACGTATCAGCGCTTACAGATTCTTGGCAATACGGAAACTCGTTTTTTAAACAATCTTGATGAGAGTGCGCGTGCTCTTGCTTTCCAGAATATTGTCCGCTTTAAAATTCCCTGCATTATTTTGACAAGCAACAACAAGCTTTCGCCAGCATTGATTGATATGGCAACGGCGGCAGGTATTCCCATTTACAGCACTCGATGCTCCTCCACGAAAACCATCTACAATGTCACCGATTTTCTGGATGACTATTTTTCACTGTATCAGCAGTATCATGGCTCGATGGTTGATGTGTATGGCGTGGGCGTTTTGCTGATCGGCAAGAGTGGGCTTGGCAAGTCGGAGGTTGCGCTTGATCTTATTGAGCGAGGTCATGGGCTGGTTGCTGATGACGCCGTTGTGATTCGTAGGAAAGGAGAGTCGCCCACGCTGACAGCGCGACGCAATCACATTATCGACCATTTTATGGAGATTCGTGGTTTGGGCATTGTGGATATGAAGGCGAATTTTGGCATCAGAGCAATTCGGGAATCGAAGGATGTGCAGGTTGTGGTTGAGTTGCTCGAATGGGATCAGAAAATTGCTTACGAACGGCTTGGGCTTGACATCAAATCCACGAAAATTCTTGGTGTTGAAATACCAAAAGTGGAGCTGCCGATTTTTCCGGGTAAAAATATTACGGTGATTATTGAGGTTGTGGCGCTCAATTTTTTATTAAAACGATATTCCAATTATGTGGCAGCCGAGGCGCTGACCAGCCGAATTAACACGGTTATTAATAGCGATACTCCAGCCGATTAACAATAATGATGGATTCTTTGAGTAAGCGTATCTCTGCCTCAAGCAGATTTTTTGGCAGCATTTTTCTTGCTTTGATGTTGCTTTTCCTTTCGTCGTGCGGGCAGAAGAGTAGTGGTAACGGCAAAAGTAGTGCAGCGATGGATTCGACACTGGTGATTGCCATGCTTGGCGATGCCGATTATCTCAATCCTGTGCTTGGCAGCACGGTGACATCGGGCAATATTATAGGGCTTATTTATCCATCGCTTTTACAAAGTGAGTTTGATACTTCGACAGGGCTCTTGAATTATCTTGCACTGGGAAAAAAATTGCGCGAAACAGCGCCAGGTCAAGCAAAAAAAGCGCCCCAAGGTGCAATTGCACGAACGTGGACGATGTCGGCAGATCATAAAACGCTTACCTACATTTTGAGAAATGATGCCTTCTGGCATGACGGCAAGCCCGTGGTGTCGGGCGATTTCAAGTTTACGTATAAACTCTATGGCGATCCTGTGATTGCCAGTGCACGTCAGCAATATCTTGCCGAGCTTGTGGGTGCTGATAAAGGGCAAGTTGATTTCGATAAAGCTATTGAAACGCCGAATGATACAACGCTGATCTTCCACTTTTACAAGCCGGTTCCTGAGCATCTCGCCCTGTTTCATACGTCGCTGACGCCGCTTCCGGCACATCAGTGGGAAAATGTTAAGCCAGCGGAGGTGCGCCATTCCGAACTTAATCTTCACCCGCTTGGCGCTGGACCTTATCACCTGAAAACTTGGCAACAACAGCAGCAGATTGAACTTGCATCAAGTCCGAAATCCACGCTGCCAAAGCCGGGAACTATTCCTCTGATTACGTTCAAGGTTGTGCCTGATTACACGGTGCGCTTGACGCAGCTCCAGACTGGCGCGGTGGATGTGGTGGAAAATATCAAGCCAGAGGATTTTAAGGGATTGCAGCAGGCGAACCCGCAGATTGAGGTGAAAACCGTCGGGTTGAGAGCCTATGATTATGTTGGATGGTCAAATATTGATCAGCAGGAGTATCGCAAAAGCGGGCGCGTTAAGCCGCATCCACTTTTCGGTTCGACGCGTGTGCGACTTGCGTTGACGCATGCAATTGATCGTGAGTCAATTATTGATGGTTATCTCAAGCAGTATGGTGTTCTCTGCAATACCGATATTTCGCCTTCTTTAAAATGGGCGTATCATAATCGAATTGTGCCGCACGCTTTTGATCAAGCACAAGCCAAAGCGTTGCTTGCGGCTGAAGGTTGGCTGCTCGGAGCCGATGGCATTTTACAAAAGCAGGGTAAAAAGTTCAGCTTTACGCTTTATACGAACTCTGGCAACGCTCGGCGAAATTATGCGAGTGTGGTGATTCAGCAAAATTTGCGGGCTATCGGTATCGACTGCAAACTTGATGTGCAGGAGTCAAATGTCTTTTTTGAGAATCTTCGTGAGAGAAAGCTGGATGCGTGGATGGCTGGATGGGCAATTGGTTTGGAGATTGACCCACTCGACGTGTGGGGTTCCGATCTGAAGAAGAGTCGCTTTAATTTTACCGGCTATCAGAATCCACGGCTTGATCAGCTTTGTGAACTTGCAAAGCAGAAAATGGAGGTAACCGGCGCAAAACCGTATTGGCTGGAGTATCAGGAGATTTTACATCGCGATCAGCCAGTAACCTTTCTCTACTGGATGCAGGAGACGCAAGGGTTCAGCAAGAGAATTGAGGGTGAGGAGCTTAATATATCCGGCACCTTTTATAATATTGATGACTGGAGGTTGCGCCCTTCAGCCCACATTGCACCATAATATGTTATGCTGAGATATATTGTTCAACGCTTACTGATTGCTATACCGCTTATTTTCGGTGTTTTAACGCTCACCTTTTTTATCATTCGGCTTGCCCCGGGCGATCCGGCAGCATTTTTTATTCAGCCCGGCATCAGTCCCAATGTGGCTGACCAGATTCGTGCGCAATATGGCTTGAACGATCCGTTGCCGGTACAGTATTTTAAATGGCTTGGCAATGTCCTTCAGGGTGATTTTGGGCGAAGTTTCAGTCGGGCGCAGCAGCCAGTTGTTGAGGTCATTGCCAGTGCGCTGCCCATTACCATGACCATTGCTCTCTTGACGCTGGTTGCCAATTTTACCTTTGGCATTCTTATCGGCATTATCTCAGCCGTTCGCCAGAACACCTTTCTCGACCGCTTTTTGACCGTAACAGCTCTTTTCTTCTACTCGATGCCTGAGTTCTGGTTTGCGTTGATGATGATTATTCTCTTTGCCTTGAAGCTGCCACTCTTTCCCACGTCAGGCTTGAATGAAATTGGTGCGGAGGGTTTTGGTCCGGTAGGTTTTGTGCTTGACCGCCTTTGGCATCTCGTGCTGCCGGTAACCGTGCTCAGCATTAACGGAGCCGCCGGTATTGCGCGTTATGTGCGCGGGAGTATGCTTGAAGTTATTCGGCAGGATTACATTCGCACAGCAAGAGCGAAAGGATTGTCGGAAAATGTTGTAATTTTTCGCCACGCTTTGCGCAATGCGCTTTTGCCGGTGATTACCATTATGGGAAGTTCTCTGCCTTTTATTTTCAGTGGCGCACTTTTTATTGAGGTGATTTTTGCCTTTCCCGGCATGGGCAGAGTAACGGTTGAGGCTATTTTTTCGAGAGATTATCCACTTATTATCGCCAATACATTTATCTCCGGCTCGCTCATTGTGCTTGGCAATCTTTTTGCCGATGTTCTTTATGCGGTCGCTGATCCACGTATAAAATTGTGAGCGGCTTCGTTCAACTTGTAATGCCTTTTTCTGATTGAGAATAGAATTACTGAATACACCACCTGATGCGGTGGAATCAAAGCTTGAGGAGCAGATACGCCCGATACGCATGGAGGATTTTGCTGGTCAGCAACGTTTGACCGATAACCTGAAAGTTTTTATTTCAGCGGCAAAAATGCGCGGTGATGCGCTGGATCATGTCTTGCTCTCCGGTCCGCCAGGACTTGGCAAAACCACGCTTGCCTATATTATCGCCTCAGAAATGGGATGCAGCATTAAAGCGACTTCAGGGCCTCTGCTTGACAAAGCAGGGAATCTTGCGGGTTTGTTGACCAGTTTGCAAAAAGGCGATGTGCTCTTTATTGACGAAATTCATCGGATGCCACCAACGGTTGAGGAGTATCTCTACTCGGCAATGGAGGATTTTCGTATTGATATTATGCTCGACAGTGGTCCATCGGCGCGTGCGGTACAATTACGTATTGAGCCATTTACGCTGGTTGGGGCAACCACTCGCTCAGGTCTGCTGACCTCGCCGCTCAGAGCACGATTCGGTATCAACAGTCGCTTCGATTATTATGAACCAGAGCTGCTGGAGCGCATTATCATCCGAGCATCATCAATACTTGGGATTGGCGTTGAGGTTGATGCTGCCGCCGAAATTGCCGGTCGTTCACGCGGAACACCACGTATTGCCAATCGTCTGCTGCGACGCGCAAGAGATTTTGCGCAGGTTGATGGTGTTGCTGCTATTACGAAAAGTATTGCCATGAAAACGCTTGCCTGCCTTGAAATTGATGAGGAGGGGCTTGATGATATGGATAAAAAAATTATGGATACCATTGTTAATAAATTTGATGGTGGACCTGTTGGTATTGCCTCTCTTGCGGTTTCGGTTGGTGAGGAGCGCGATACCATTGAAGAAGTCTATGAACCGTACCTGATTCAGGCAGGGTATTTGACCAGAACAACACGAGGGCGAGTTGCGACTCGTCAGGCTTTTATGCGTTTTTCAACCGGTACCGATCGCCATGAAATTCCCCTCTTTGATGCCCAGCCGTTGTTGTAAGCAACTCACTTTTTGCGCTCTTTGTGTTTCGTTGTTTTCATCGCAATCGTTATTCGCGCAAAATATCGCACCAGCCGACTCTCTTGCCGACGCACACCGACGGGCATTTGTGGCAGCTACTCTGCACAATGCACGAGGCGAATATCGTGATGCTGCAGAGCGCTACCGCCAACTTTTGAGTGAGCAACCATCCAACGCAGCAATCCATTACGCTCTCTCAAACGCTTATGTCGAGCTTGGTATGCTCGATTCCGCAAGAGTGCATAGCGAAAAAAGCGTGCAGCTCAATCCGGATAACCGCTCTTATACGCAACTGCTGAGCGGCATTACGCAGGAGATTAAGCGCTTTAATCAAGAGGTTACGCTGTATCGGCAACGTGCCGATAGTGAGCAGGGTGAGGCGAAAGAGAAGCTGCTTTTTACTCTTGGCAAACTCTCAATGCAAACGGCGCACTATGAGCTTGCATCGACAACATTCAGAGAGCTGCTGCTCCACAATCCTCGCTCACTTTCCGCATGGCTTGCGCTCTTTGAGTGTGGCGTACAGTCGGGCAATAACAGCGCATTTCACGATGATCTGGCGCGCTTTTATGCTTCCAGTCAAGCAACAAGTGACCAGCAGCTTGAACTTACACGTTTATTTGTGGTTCGCGCTTCGCGCAATAACGCTTATGTCGATCCAGCTCACGCAATGCTTGAAGTACTGAACAAACGCTCTTCCAGTAATCCGCGTTTATTGTTTGCATTGCAGGTCTTAGAGGGCGAACTCTTGTTTCAGCGCGGTAATATTGCCCAGGCAATTGCGTTGCTTGAAAAGGTTACACGTCCACACAAGTCACCCCAGGAGCGATGGCTTTATCGGCAGGCAAACAATACGCTTGCGCTCTGTTATGAAAAATCGGGGCAGATGGATAAATCACTGCTCATTTATGAGCGTTTGTTGCGTTTTGAGCCACAGCATGCCCTCGCGATGAACAATCTTGCTTATACGCTTGCTCTGCAAGGGAAATCACTCTTTCGTGCTCACACGCTTGCCAGAAAAGCCGTGGCACACGATCCCACAAATCCGAGCTATCTCGACACGCTTGGCTGGATATTGTTTAAACTTGGCCGCTATCAACAGGCGCAGCAGATGCTTGAAAAAGCGATGCGTTTGAATGGTGATGAAGTTGAAATCATGGAACATCTTCGGCAGGTGTACGACAAACGAGGGCTTCACGTCAAAGCAGTTGAGCTGCAGGAGAAAATCAAACGGCGCGCGAAATAGTAATTAAATTAATCGCCACTTCTGCATGATGTTGTGCATCAGCAAAAGTGGCGATCACGTTGTAATAGTCCTATCGTACAGCTTTATTTTTTCAGCTCATCAAAGCTGCGTGCGGCAAGATATTCATAATGTGCCCAGCGAGCATCAACCTCTTTCTGGATTGCTGTATAGTAGTTCGCCGCAAGATCTTTGTGACTCTTTTTCAGCATTCTGAAACGGTTCTCCATATCAAGGAACTGCGCCACTGGCATTTTTGGCTTTTTCGAGTCAAGCATGAGTGGGTTTTTGCCTTCAAGCAATCTCTCAGGATTGTAGCGGTAGAGAAGCCAGTGACCTGAATCCACAGCAGCTTTCTGGTTATCAAGACCCGTTGCCATATTGATACCTTGCGCAATACAATGCGAGTAAGCGATAATGATTGATGGACCATTGTACGCTTCAGCTTCAAGGAATGCTTTCAGTGTCTGCTCATCTCTGGAACCAAACGCTACAGAAGCAACATAGGCATTACCATAGCTCATGGAGATTAAGCCAAGGTCTTTCTTTGTTACTGAGCGTCCTGCTGCGGAGAACTTTGCTACGGCAGCCTTTGGCGTTGCTTTTGATGCCTGACCACCGGTGTTTGAATAGACTTCCGTATCGAGCACAAGCAGATTGACGTTTTTGTCGCCAGCCGTAATATGGTCAACACCACCGTAACCGATGTCGTAAGCCCAGCCATCACCACCAACGCCCCAGACGCTCTTTTTGACGAGCATATCAGCAACAGCCATCAGGTTGCGTGCCTCAGAGGAGTTCATGGTTGCAAGTTTCTCTTTTACGATTGCGACGCGTGCTCTCTGTTCAAAGATTTCAGCTTCATTGGTTTCACGAGCTTCAAGAATCTCTGTAACCAGTTTTTCACCGATTTCTGATGCAACACGTTTCAACAGTTCGCTTGCATATTCACGCTGTTTATCAATAGAAATTCTAAAACCAAGCGCAAATTCTGCTGTATCTTCAAAGAGCGAATTCGACCATGCAGGACCACGACCACAAGCATCTGTAGTGTAAGGTGTTGTCGGCAGGTTGCCACCATAAATTGATGAGCAGCCAGTAGCATTGCCAATTACCAGACGATCACCAAAGAGCTGGGTTAAAAGCTTGACATAAGGTGTTTCGCCGCATCCTGCGCAAGCGCCCGAGAACTCGAAGAGTGGCTCTTGGAGCTGCTGCTCTTTAATCAGTTTGGTATTGATTTTGCTGCGATCGTACTCGGGAAGATTCAGGAAAAACTCCCAATTTTCAGCTTCAGTTGCACGAATTGGCAACTGTGGCTTCATCATCAGTGCTTTGATATCAGGATTCTTTTTGTCTTTACCCGGACAGATACGAGCACAAATTTCGCATCCAGTACAATCTTCAGGAGCAACTTGGATGGTGTAGCACATGCCTTCCCAATGAGCGCCTTTTGCATCAGTTGCTTTAAAGGTTGTTGGTGCACCCTCCAAATTCTTTGGATCATATACTTTAACGCGGATTGCAGCGTGTGGACAAACAAAGACGCATTTGGCACACTGAATACATGCTGACGATTCCCAGACAGGAATTTCATCGGCAAGGTTGCGTTTTTCAAATTTTGCTGTTCCAGTAGGATAGGTTCCATCAACTGGAAGATCGCTGACTGGAATGTTGTCGCCATCACCCGCAATGATTTTGGCGAGCACGTTGCAGACAAACTCAGGAGCATTGCCAACAACCGTTGGGCGCAGCTCTTTTGTGCTGTTGACAGCCGAGCCAATGGTTACTTGATGCAGGTTGGAAATGGTATCATCAACCGCCTTGATGTTCTGGTTAACGACCTCATCACCTTTTTTGCCATAGGTTTCACGAATAGCGTACTTAATTTTCTCAATCGCCTCTTCGCTTGGCAGTACGCCGGAGATGGCGAAGAAACAGGCTTGCATGATGGTGTTGATGCGCTGACCCATTCCACTTGCATGAGCAACCTTATAAGCATCAATCGTGTAAAGTTTTGCTTCTTTTTTGATCAAATGTTCCTGCACAACTTTTGGCAGTTTATCCCACAACTCGTCTGCGGCATAAGGTGTATTCAACAGCAGAGTGCCACCTTTTTTGAGATTTTTGACAAGATCAAGCAGTTCAAGGAAAATCCAGTGGTGACAGCCGATAAACTGTGCTTCAGTAACAAGATAAGCTGATCGAATCTGGTTTGGACCAAACCGCAAGTGCGATGTGGTAATTGAGCCGGACTTTTTGGAGTCGTACACAAAATAGCCTTGAGCAAAATTCTCGGTGTTCTCACCAATAATTTTGATGCTATTTTTGTTGGCGCCGACGGTTCCGTCCGCTCCAAGTCCATAAAAGAGTGCGCGAAACATCTCATCAGCCTCGATAGCGAAGCTGTGGTCAACCTCAAGGCTGGTGTTGGTAACATTGTCGTTAATGCCGACAGTAAAGTGATTTTTTGGTTTTGCTGCAGAAAGATTATCGAAGACAGCTTTGACCATTGCTGGAGTAAACTCTTTCGATGAGAGACCATATCTGCCACCAATTACGACTGGAACCTGTTTCAGCAAACCATTCTGTACACCCTCATGCAAGGCATTGACGGTGTCGAGATAGAGTGGCTCGCCAGCACTGCCAGGCTCTTTCAGGCGATCAAGTACTGCTACTGATTTCACTGTAGCAGGGAATGCTTGAACAAAACGATCAACATCAAAGGGACGGAAAAGACGTGCGTGAATGACGCCAACTTTTTCGCCCTGTTTATTGAGATACTCCATTGTTTCGCGGGCGGTTTCAACACCGGAACCCATCAAAACGATAACACGCTCGGCATCAGGTGCGCCGTAATATTCGTACAACTTGTAATGGCGTCCAGTCAGTTTGCCGAATTGCTCCATCGCCTTTTCGGTGATTTCAGGGCAGGCGTTATAGTAGCTGTTCACGGTTTCTCTTGCCTGGAAATAGACGTCAGGATTCTGCGATGTTCCGCGAATAATTGGAGCGTCAGGGCTGAGACGACGATTTCTGTGTGCAATAACTAAATCATCATTCATCATCTCTCTGATGATTTCATCAGGGATGACCTCTATTTTGGAAATTTCATGTGATGTCCTGAAACCATCAAAGAAATGGAGGAAAGGAACTCGCGATTCGAGCGTTGCTGCTGCTGTAATAAGCGCCATATCCATCACTTCCTGCACTGAACTCGAAGCGAGCATCGCAAAACCGGTGCCGCGTATGGACATGACATCGCTGTGATCGCCAAAAATTGAGAGTCCTTGAGCTGCAAGTGCTCGAGCTGAAACATGAATAACACACGGGGAGAGTTCGCCAGCAATTTTGTACATGTTTGGAATCATGAGCAGCAAACCCTGTGAAGCCGTAAACGTCGTTGTCAGAGCGCCAGTCTGCAAAGCGCCGTGTACCGCTGCGGCAGCGCCTGCTTCACTCTGCAATTCATCAATTTTGGGAACCGAGCCCCAAATATTTTTCTTTCCCTCTGCTGACCAAGCCTCGGAGTATTCACCCATCGGTGATGCAGGGGTAATCGGGTAGATACAAATTACTTCACTGGTGCGATAAGAGATATGAGCTAAAGCTTCATTTCCCTCCATTGTTTTAAATGTCCGGGTCATACTGACAGTCACCTGATTTGTGTATTGATGAAAGACATGCGTAAACGTGCAGTGTATTGGCGTGTAAGTTGGAATAAAAAGCGGCTCTGAAACGTTAGTGATAAAGCGGCTTTAAATAAATAAACCAATGAGGGCAGAAAGATATTAAAAAAAATGATTTTTGGTAAATTTAATTAGATTCCGGCTTTTCCTGTTGAGACGTTTTGCCCTGTGACGCATCGTGTTTTTGTCTGTTGTGGCATGGCGTTTTTGCTCTTTTCACAATCTTGATTACAAGACCTGAGGTGTACAATGGATGCAGGACACTCCGAAAACATTGTTTACGGCAGAAATGCTATTCTTGAGTTGCTCCAGCAAAAGCCTGAGAGCATTGAAAAAATCTATTTTCAGTTCAATACCTCTCATCCAAAGCTGAAAGAAATTGTTATTACGGCAAGGCGCTTGAAGCTTGTCAGCGGCAAAGCGCGTCTTGAAAAGCTTTCAGAGATTGCCGGTACCAATAAACATCAGGGCGTTTGCGCGTTAATCAGCTCGTTGACCTACTATTCGCTCGAAGAGATTCTTGCGCATCCTCGCAATAGCGCTCCGCTTTTTGTGGTACTGCAAGGGCTTGACGATCCTCACAATATCGGCGCTATTATTCGCACGGCTGAAGCGGTTGCTGCCGATGCCGTTGTGCTTGTTGAGGGAAAGGGGGCACCGATTAATGCAACTGTTCATAAAGCTGCTGCTGGTGCGCTTTCGCACATCAGAGTCTGTAAAGTAAAGAGCTTGGTGCGGGCACTTGAGTTTCTTCATCAGTGCCATGTTCAGGTGCTTGCCGCCGATATGGGAGCTGAGCTGAACTATACCGATGCTGATATGAGACAACCGACCGCTCTTGTGCTTGGTATGGAGGGAAGCGGTTTGGCACCCGAAGCAATAAAATTCTGCGATCACGTGGTGCGCATTCCTATGGCGGGCTGTGTTGAATCGCTCAACGTTAGTGTGACGGCTGGTGTGCTGCTCTATGAAGCAATGCGGCAACGGCTTGCCTGAGAGAGCATCTCCCTTTCATTTGAAGGGATTCCAAAAAATATTACCTTGATTATCATCTTATTATCTGATAGCTCCATCAACATTTTTATCTCTTTTTGATCATGATTATTCCTGAAGATCTTCGCTATACCAAAGACCACGAATGGATTAAACTGCTTGATGACGGTAGTACTGCAATTGTTGGTATTACTGATTTTGCTCAGCACGAACTTGGTGATATTGTGTTTGTTGAGCTGAAATCTGCAGGAACTGCACTGAAAGAGCATGAAGTGTTTGGAACTGTTGAAGCCGTAAAAACGGTTGCTGATCTTTTTGCGCCAGTTGCGGGCGAGATTCTTGAGTCGAACACTGAGCTGGATAATGCGGAAGTGGTCAATCAGGATCCGTATAATGCTGGATGGTTGGTTAAAATGAACGTTGCCGATCCGGCAGCGGTTAGCGCATTGCTTGATGCTGCTGCTTACCGTCAGTTAACAGGAGAGTAAGTTATGCCATTTATTGTGAATACTGAAAGCGAACGGGCAGAGATGCTTCACGCAATCGGTGTGGAGACTTTTGATGATCTTATCGCCGATATTCCGGAAGAGATTCGCCTGAAAAGAGCGCTGGATATTCTCCCTTCTTGCGATGAGCCACAGGTCAAGCGGTTGCTTGAAGGTTTGGCTGCTGCAAATCGCAGTACATCCGATTACGTCAGTTATCTTGGTGGTGGTGCGTATGATCATTTCATTCCAACGGCGATCAAGAGCATCGTTTCCCGCAGCGAGTTCTACACTGCCTATACGCCATATCAGGCAGAGGTGTCGCAAGGTACGTTGCAGGCGATATATGAATACCAGAGTTTGATTTGTCGCCTTTATGAGATGGATGTTACCAATGCCTCAATGTATGATGGCGCAACCGCGCTTGCTGAAGCGGTGTTGATGGCGATTAACGTGACTGGTCGCAGTCACGTTGTGGTGGCAGGAAAGCTGCATCCCTACAACAGTGCAGTGTTGAAAACTTACCTTGAGGCTTCGGGTCACACTGCGGTAATCCAGAATGTGCTTCACGATGGAGTTGGTGATATTTCTGCCTTGAAAGGACTTGTCAATAATACTGTTGCGGCCGTTGTTGTTCAGCAGCCTAACTTTTACGGTTGCCTCGAAGATGTTGAGGCGATTGGTGCCATTGCGCACGAAAACGGTGCACTTTTCGTTGTTTCTGCTGATCCACTCTCTCTTGGTGTGCTGGCTGCTCCAGGCAGTTATGGCGCTGATATTGCCGTTGGTGAAGGTCAGCCGCTTGGTACGCCCCAAAGTTTTGGTGGTCCGTATCTTGGTATTTTCAGCGTCAAACAGGCACTTGTGCGCAAAATTCCCGGGCGACTGGTTGGTATGACGAAAGATCGAGATGGCGAAGATGGATTTATTCTCACCCTTCAAACGAGAGAACAGCACATCCGTCGCGAAAAAGCCACCTCAAATATTTGTAGTAATCAGGCGCTTAATGCACTTCAGGCTGCGGTTTATCTCTCACTGCTTGGCAAAGAGGGATTGCAGCAGGTAGCGGCACAATCAGCGCAGAAAGCGCACTATCTCGCCGGAAAAATTGCGGCTCTTCCAAGATTTTCCTTGAAGTTTACAGCGCCATTTTTCCGCGAATTTGTGGTTGAAACGCCCATTCCTGCCTCAGTTGTGATTGAACGTCTGCTTGAGAATAAGCTGTTTGCTGGCTACGACTTAGCAGCTCACGGGGAAACAGGATTGCTTATTGCGGTAACGGAGAAACGTACGAAAGATGAGCTTGACCGTTTTGTGGAATATCTCGCTCTTATTGCAAACTAAATTGCAGGCTAAACTTTGTTGTATCAGCTCCTTTCTTAATCGTTTTTAACAGAAAAAAGAGGAGCTGATATATGTTTTGTGACGGTCATATTACGTTCAGATCAATCCGAGAGCGTTAAGTTCCTGATCGAGAGTCAGCTTATTTTCTACCGAAAGCGGCACAAGTGGAAGTCGGTAGTTCTCTTCAATCATTCCCATCTTTGCCAGTGCATATTTTACCGGCACTGGATTACTCTCAAGAAAGTTCAGTTTCAGCAGTTTGCGATAACGCTTGTTCATGGCGCGTGCCTCTTCAAGATTGCCGTTTCGTGCTGCCTCAACCAGTTGCTTGATCTGCATCGGTATCTCGTTTGCTGCAACGGAAATAACACCATCGCCACCCATTGCCATAAAAGGCAAAATCAACGAATCTTCTCCAGTCAATACGGCAAAGTGTTCGGGGCGCTCATCAAGCAGTTCTGCAATCTGGGCGAAATTTTCCGAAGCCTCTTTGACAGCCGCGATATTTTCAAAATTGCGTGCCAGCCGCAGAATAGTTGAGGCGGCAACATTGCTGCCCGTTCGTCCTGGAACATTGTAGATGATAATCGGCACTGAAACAGCTTCAGCAATATGGCGATAGTGCTGATACATACCCTCCTGCGACGGCTTATTGTAATAGGGGGCGACCGAGAGAATTGCTGCAGCACCCGCCTTTTCTGCCTTTTTCGCCAGCTCAACAGCGTGAATTGTGTCATTAGTGCCCGCACCTGCTGCAACGATAATCTTGTCGTTTGCGGCCTCTTTTATGGTACGGATAATCGTAATTTGCTCTTCTGCAGAGAGCGTTGGTGATTCACCTGTTGTACCACAGGGAATAATGATATCGGTGCCTGCCTCAATTTGAAACTGCACAAGCCTCCTTATGGCATCGGTATCGACTGAACCATCATTTTTAAATGGAGTTACCAGTGCTACAGCAGAGCCCGAAAGGTATCGTCTGGACATACGTTTTATCCCGGTGTTAATGAAAAAAATCGTTGTATCGAAGCTGATAACAGAACCCGCCTCATGAGAGCACTGTTATCGTACTTGATAATAAAATGCAATATACAGAGAAAGAAAATTTGTAAAACTGATTTTATTGCAAAAGCGTTTTGTTCTCATTTTTTATCGGGATAGAAGCGCCATTCACGGTTGACAATGAGCCGAGCGCCGTAGCTGAAGGTGAAGTATGACCAGCCCCACTGCAGCAGCACAAAAACGCGGTGTCGGAAGCTTGTGAGAAAATAGATGTGTACCAGCGCCCAAGTGAACCATGCAAAAATTCCATCGAATTTAAGGCTTCCGAACTCCACAATTGCCTTGTTTTTGCCGATGGTTGCCATCTGCCCTTTATCGAGATAGCGGAACGCCTTGCGTGCTTTTGATTTGAGGTCAAGCAAAATGTTGTGACCGATTGCTCTCCCTTGCTGCAATGCAACCGGCGCAAGACCGGGAAGAGCGGTTCCCTCGCCGGTTGAAAAGTGAGCGAGGTCGCCACCAACAAAAATTTCGGGATGTTCGGGAACACTCAAATCCTCATTAACCACAACTCGTCCGATACGGTCTGTTTCTACGCCATCCATTGTTGAACCAATCTTTACAGCAGTAATGCCAGCCGCCCAGAGAACGGTTGCCGCCTCAATGCGCTCATTACCAATTTGCACGCCGTTTTCATCGACATTGCTCACCATGCTGTTTGTCCAGACCTGCACACCAAGCTTTTCGAGGGATCGTGTCGCTTTGCTCGCCAGTTCGGGCGAAAAAGAGCCGAGAATGCGTGGGGCCGCTTCAACAATAAAGATCCGTGTCAGCTTGGGATCAATGTTCCGATAAAACTTTGAGAGTGTGTAGCGGCTCATTTCACCAATCGATCCGGCAAGCTCCACGCCTGTTGGTCCTCCGCCGACAATAACAAAGGTGAGCAGTTTTTTCCGTTCTACGAAATCAGTGGTGCGTTCTGCCCGTTCATACGCTTCCATCACCCGACGGCGAATCTCTTTTGCCTGCGCAAGTGTTTTCAGTCCGGGCGCAAACTCTTCCCACTCGTTGTGCCCGAAATAGTGGTGCTGCACGCCACAAGCAAGAATCAGATAATCGTACGAAATGGTATTAAAATCGGTGATGATCGTTTTGTTCTCAACATCAATGCGCTCAACAATACCTTTAAAGACGGTGATGTTGTTGTAGTTCGCCAGCATGTTGCGCAGTGGTGCGGCGATATCACTCTCGCCAAGCGCCGTCATGGCAACTTGGTAGAGCAATGGCTGAAAGAGGTGATAATTTTTACGATCGATCAGAATAATCTCGACATCAGGTTTATTGCCCAGCTCTTTTGCGGCGTTTAATCCCGCAAATCCACCGCCAACAATCACAACTTTTTTTTTCATAGACATGGTAAATAATGTGAAAAATCATCAGAACTTCAGTTTGCTCTCAATCATAACGGCAATGAGCATAAGCAACAAAAATCAAGAGCTTTTATTGTAAGGAGTTAATGAATAAACGGTCAGGAACTTCCGATATATTGTTGTTAGGTAATTATCACAAAAGGGCGAAGATGGTGATAAAGACGTTGGGTCTGTAGGTGTACGCCCATGGCACGACGGATGTCGCGAGTAAAGCAAGCAAGCGGTCCAGCGTGAGGTGAACCGCCTTGTTCGACGATTCTTGTCATGTAAGTGTGGCAACTTTGTAGTCGGAGCGGAGGACCAAATCCCGTATCTGCTGCACCGCGTGGCTATAAGTTTCAGGAAACTCACTGTCGAGAAGACGCAGTGCATCGTCAAATCTGGAAAGATGGCGTAATACCTCAGCCTTCATTAACCTCTGGTTGTCGTCCCCTTCGGATAAAATAGCTTCAAAGCATTTGAGGTTATCCTGATGTGCTACAGAAAGTTCGGTGATTTCCCCTCGTCGAATGGGATCATTACCGCGCCACCATAAGCGCATTCTGATATATCTTTCCTTTTCTGGGGTGCTGACAAGCCCTGATTGAAGTGCCACAACGTAATCGTCCTCTGATGGTTCCACCGCATAATCCAAATCTTCCCATTCGGGTTTCTCAGAGCCTCGAGAACAGAAGTCAATCTGCCCAATCTCTTCACATTCATCCGACCAGAACATAACCCCTTCGGATGGACTCTTTCTGAGCCAAGGTTCATCGGGAAGCATGCGGGCATCACGCTTCCCGTCTGTCCAGTATACCGCACTAAACGTATTACCAGAGGCAATGGTGGAGAATTTAACCGGATTTTGACATCCGGGTGCTTTTACAATGAGTGTTGGGCCAGGTATCATAGTTTTTCTGTCTAAAATTTGAACAAAAATGGATTTAGCGACGAATTATAAGCGAACTATCGTGCTTTTCTAATTCAATTTTCACCATAAAGTAGCTAAGAAGTTATTAGTCCGACGGACTGATAGTCAATTGAATGGCAAGCGAAACGTC
>CAIQSY010000196.1 GCA_903874585.1 uncultured Chlorobiaceae bacterium
GCGATGCACTGGCTTGCAGGCAAAGTGCATCATCTCACCTTTGATGGCAACGCGTTGCACCAGCAGGCAATGGCCATTCATCAGGCATCTGAGCAGTATCGCACCATTTCGGATGAGGAGTTGCAGCAGCGGCTTTTGCTTTGTCAAGAGCACTTCCGGCGTGCCGGGCGTGATCATCGTGAGCATATTCCCGACGCCATGGCGCTCGTGGTTGAAGCTTCGGAGCGTCGGTTGTGCTTGCGTCCCTTTGTTGAGCAGGTTATGGGCGCTTTGGCGATGCTGAATGGCGCACTTATTGAAATGCAGACAGGCGAAGGCAAGACCCTTGTTGCGGCACTTGCTGCCGTTTTTTTCGGCTGGAGTGGTCGTTCGTGCCACGTCATTACCGTTAACGATTATCTTGCACATCGTGATTACATCAAGCTTGAGCCGCTCTACACTTTTTGTGGTGTCTCTGTTGCTTGTGTGCTTTCGGAGCAAAATCGCGATGAACGCCGGTCGCGCTATGCAAGCGCCGTGGTGTATGTGACCTCAAAAGAGTTGGTGGCTGATTTTCTGAAAGATCGCCTTTTGCTGCATGGCATGATGGAGCCGTCGCGCCGCTATATTCGTGCGCAATCGGAGCGGGAGGGGGAGAATTCTCCCGTGCTCAATGGCTTGTGGGCGGCGGTGGTTGATGAGGCAGACAGCGTGCTGGTGGATGATGCCGCCACACCGTTAATTATCTCCCGTCCTGTCAAGAACAAGCCGCTGATGGACGCCTGTGTTGAGGCGGTGCGCCTTGCCGCAAGGTTGCAGAGGGATACCGATTATACCGTTGATGAGCGATATCGGCAAATTGTGATAACCACCGAAGGCAAAGAGAGTATTGATGGTATGACGCCATCACGCTCCTCACTCCCTTCATTCTGGCACTCATCTGCTCGCAGGGATGAGCTGCTTCTGCTGGTGCTTGCTGCTCGTGAATTTTTCAAACGAGGCAAAGATTACGTCGTGAGCGATGGTAAGGTTGTCATTATTGATGAGTTTACCGGGCGGCTTATGCCCGATAGAAAATGGCGTCAGGGAACGCAGCAGATTGTTGAATTGCTCGAAGGGCTGGAGATGACCGATCCCGTTGAGGTGGCTGCCCGCATTAGCTTTCAGCGCTTTTTCCGCTTTTTCCAGACGCTCAGCGGTATGACGGGCACTGTCAAAGGTGTGACATCAGAAATATGGCATATCTACGGGCTCAATTATGTGGAGATTCCGACGCACTGTCCATCCCGACGGCAGACAGGCAAACCCAAAGTTTTCGTCGAAAAAGGGTCGAAATATGCGGCGCTGTTGAATGATATCGAGGCGTTACATCGCGCAGGACGTCCCGTGCTTCTTGGTACGCGCAGTGTCCGCGAAAGCGAAGCGCTTGCCGAACGTCTGCATTCGCGGCTTTTGCCGTTTCAGTTGCTCAACGCCATTTATCATGCTGAGGAGGCGGCAATTATTGCACGTGCTGGCGAGTATGGCAACATCACCATTGCAACCAATATGGCTGGTCGCGGGACTGATATTATGCTTGGCGACGGGATTGCCAATGCTGGCGGGCTGCATATTATGTTAACCGAACCGAATGAAGCTGAACGTATTGATCGGCAGTTTTACGGACGTTGTGCACGGCAGGGTGACCCGGGTTCGGTGTGCGCTTACATTTCACTTGATGATGTTTTGCTCCAGCGCTTTTTTCCAGAATCATTGCTTGGGTTGTTAACCGGAGCCCTGTTGCGCAGAACTCCGGTTGCGGAGAGCATGATTCTTCTTCTGGTGAACATTGCCCAGAGAACGGCACAACGTATGGCTTACCAACAGCGTTTATCGCTTTTGCGCAAAGATGATGAGGTTGATAAACTCATGTCATTTGCAGGTTCTGGTCCAAAGTTTTAAGCCGTGTCGCCTTGCCGTTACACCATTGTTTTAGGGTTTAACCGAGCAAGCAGCATGTTGGAAATTGAACCACCAGCAGGCACCATCGGGAAAACCATATCTTTTTTGACGACCCTGAAATCAACGAGAATTGGTCCGTCATTCCATGCAAGTGCCGTGCTGATTGCCGCTTTTGCCTCTTCATTATTTTCGGCTCTCAGCGCTTTACAGCCGAACGCTTCGGCAACTTTCACAAAGTCAGGGTTGCTCTCACCAAGGTCGGTAAAGGTATATTTTTCTTGATGGAACAGCTCCTGCCACTGGCGCACCATGCCGAGGAAGCTGTTGTTCATCAGGAAAATTTTAATTGGCATTTTGTAATGCACAGCCGTTACCAGCTCCTGCACATTCATCATAAAACCACCATCGCCACAAAAGAGCACCACCGGACGATCACTCACGCCAAAAGCTGCACCCAGCGCTGCGGGCAAGCCGTAGCCCATGGTGCCAAGCCCTCCACTGGTGATGATGGAGCGTGGATTCATAAAGCTGTAGAACTGTGATGTCCACATCTGATGTTGGCCTACGTCGGTTACCACAACGGCGTTACCGTTGGTCTGGTGCGACACCTCTTCAATCACAAATTCAGTTTTCAGCCCATCGCCCTCAGTATTGTAGGTCAGCGGGCATTGCTCACGCCATGCGTTGATTTCGCCAAGCCACTCATCGCGATTAACTTTTTGCAGAGGCATTACCTCAAGCAGCGCCGTCAGAAAGTTTTTTGCATCACCGACAACCGGCAAATCAACTTTGATATTTTTATCAACATTGGTTGGATCAATATCATTATGAATTTTGTACGCCTGTGGCGCAAAGGTATCAACCTTGCCGGTCACGCGGTCGTCAAAGCGCGCGCCAATGCCGATAAGCAGGTCGCAGCGGTTGACCGCCTGATTTGCCCAATACGTGCCGTGCATACCGAGCATTCCCATGCTGAGCGGATGGTTGCCGGGAAATGCGCCAAGCCCCTGCAGCGTCATGGTGACGGGAATATTCTGCTGTATCGCCAGCATTCGCAGCTCTTCAGCAGCATCAGCGCTGATAACGCCGCCACCGATGTAAAGCAGCGGACGTTTTGCTTCGGCAATTTTCTGGGCAGCCTTTTCAACCTGATTAATGTGGCACTTTACCGTTGGTTTAAAGCCACGAATCTCCACACTCTCCGGCCATTCAAACAGGCACGAGGCATTCAACACATCCTTTGGCATGTCAATAAGCACTGGCCCCGGTCTGCCGGTTGTTGCCAGGTAAAATGCCTTGCGAATGGTGATAGCAAGTTCCTTGACATCCTTGACGAGGAAGTTGTGCTTTGTTATCGGGCGCGTGATGCCGACAATATCAGCCTCCTGAAAAGCATCGTTGCCAATCAGCGTGCTTGGCACCTGTCCGGTGAACACAATCATCGGCGATGAATCCATGTAGGCGTTGGCGATGCCGGTAACGGTATTGGTTGCGCCCGGTCCAGAGGTAACCAGCACAACGCCCGGTTTGCCGGTGGCGCGGGCGTACCCTTCAGCCATGTGGGTTGCGCCCTGTTCGTGGCGAACAAGAATGTGCTTGATATCCGTTACATCATGCAGTGTTTCATACACTTTGAGCAGCGATCCGCCTGGATAGCCAAAAATATATTCAACATTTTCGCGTCGCAGACATTCAAAAAATATCTCTGAACCATTCATCATCTGGTCTGAGGAGTGCATAGGAGTGTTATTTAAATTTCACAGGAAACTGGATTTTTTAAAACAGCGCCGGTATTGGCTGAGGTTACCAGCTTTGCATAACGCGCCAGATAGCCTTTTTTAATTTTTGGCTCAAACGGTTTCAGTACCGCAAGCCGTGTTGTGATCATCTCATCCGAAAGATTGACGGAGATGCTTCTGTTTGGAATATCAATGGTGATGCTGTCGCCATTTTGAATCGCAGCAATTGGTCCCTGATCAGCCGCTTCGGGTGAGACGTGCCCGACGCACGCACCGCGTGATCCGCCCGAGAAGCGTCCATCGGTAATGAGCGCTACGGAATCGCCGAGACCGCGTCCCATAATTGCGCTGGTGGGCGAGAGCATTTCAGGCATTCCCGGTCCACCTTTTGGCCCTTCATAACGTATCACCACCACATCGCCAGCTTTAACATCGCCCTCCATAATGCCTTTAATCGCATCATCCTGGCAATCGTACACCTTTGCCGGACCGGTGTGTTTCATCATTTCCGCACTGACCGCACCAGTTTTTACAACAGCGCCTTGTGGTGCCAGATTGCCGTAAAGCACAGCAAGTCCTCCAGTTGCGGAGTATGGCGCTTCAACGCTTTTGATGACGTTCCGATCGAGTACGGCAGCTTGTGCAATATTTTCGCCAAGCGTTTTTCCGGTCACCGTTATGGCTGACAGGTCGAGCAGCCCCTCAATGTTGCTGAGTTCATGGAGAATAGCCGAAACGCCACCAGCGCGATCGACATCCTCAATATGTACCGCCATGGTTGCGGGACTAACTTTACAGATATATGGTGTTTTCGCTGAGAGTGCGTTCAACTCTGAAAAATCGAAATCAAGCTCCGCCTCATTGGCAATAGCAAGCGTATGGAGAATCGTGTTGGTGCTGCCACCCATCGCAAAATCAAGGGCAAAAGCGTTCAAGAGCGCATTGCGTGTTAAAATGTCGCGCGGCTTGACGTTGTTGTTCACAAGATCAATAATTTTGTGCGATGCTTCCTTGACCAGCTCAAGACGGCGAGGATCGCTGGCAAGAATGGTACCA
>CAIQSY010000197.1 GCA_903874585.1 uncultured Chlorobiaceae bacterium
ACACTTTTGCGAACGTGCGAAACCATTGAACTGGTATGGATGAACAACATCTGGATTGTGCAACATTCGACACGTTGGCGGGTTCGGCTGAACCCATGACCGAGGCGCTGATTTCAATCCCGAATCTTCTCAACAACGTCTTCTGTATTCGCGAAAGAGTGGGTACAACCTCTCGCATTATGGGCATTGTGAAGGCGAATGCTTACGGTCATCATGTCCACCATATTGCCGCTGCGCTTGAAACTGCAGGCATCAGTGATTTCGGTGTGGCAAATATCCACGAAGCGATTGAGCTGAAAAGCGGCGGAGCATTGCAAAAGCCAGCAAACATTCTCGCCTTCTCGTCGCCACTGCCATCGCAAATTCCTGCATTTGTACACTATGGCATCGGGATGACGGTGTGCGACAGCGCAACCGTTGCTGCAGCAGAGGCGATTGCAGCAGCGCATGGCACAACGCTTGTCGTGCAGGTTAAGGTTGATACCGGCATGGGACGCCTTGGCACAACGCCGGAGCAGGCAATGGAGTTGTTGCGGCAGATTGATGCTTCGCCGCACTTGACGCTGCAGGGCATCTACACCCACTTTGCCGACAGCGCCACCTGCAACAGCTTTATGGCGCAACAGCTTGCGGCGTTCAAAACACTGGCTGCCGAGTATGAACACTCCAGCGGTAAACGGGTGTGCAAACATGCGGCAAACAGCGGCGCGATTTTATTGGAACCCACGTCATGGCTCGATATGGTGCGTCCAGGGATTCTTCTCTACGGCTATCATCCTGCACAAGAGACGCCATACCGACTCGCCGTCAAGCCGGTTATGCAGGTTGAATCGCGCGTGATTTTTGTAAAAACGGTACCTGCGGGCACCACCATCAGCTACAACCGTCGATGGCAGGCACCGCAAGAGTGTTCGATTGCCACCATTGCGGCAGGTTATGCGGACGGATATTTTCGCACACTCTCCGGTCGCGCGCAAGTGATGATTAACGGTATTGCGTATCCCCAAGTCGGCACGGTTACGATGGATCAAATTATGGTGAATCTTGGTGCAGCACACCGTGTTCGGGTGGGCGATAAAGCGACGCTGTTCGGGTGGAGTGGCACTTCAGCCGAACAGCTTGCTGATTGCGCCGGCACCATCAGTTACGAAATACTCTGCTCCGTCTCTTCACGAGTTAAACGGGTTTTGCTATGAAGTTCCTTGAACAATTTGCCATCAAGCTCAGCTTGACAAAAGCTGAAATTACCTTGATTTCGGCACTGCTCAGCTTTTTGCTGGTTGGTGGTATACTGAAAAATATTCGTTCGATAGAGCGGGTGGAGGCACGAGTGCAACAGGTTGAAACCGCGCGGTATCGCGAAGCAGAGGTTGACAGCTTGCTTGCACTTGCTACCGTTGCACAAGCTACGGTAAAAGAGGATGTTATGGAGGATGTTGCCGCCGAGCAGGAGCACACGGGCGGACGCAAACGGGCAGCGCATCGCGCCTCCGAGAAAAAAGTGCTGAATGGAACCATCTCATTTAATAAGGCGAGCTTAGCGCAGTTGCAGCGCGTGCCGGGCGTTGGTCCAGTGATGGGGGAACGGCTGATGACCTTTCGTACCGAAAAAGGTGGGAAAGTGCACGATTTTCAGGAGTTTCTCGCGGTCAAGGGTGTTGGCGCAAAAAAACTGGAATTCCTTAAAAAATATTTTACTCTCGAATAATGCACCAGAGAACAAGCAAAAGCGCTCTTGCCTGCGTTATCGACCACAACGCATCGGCGGCTGTTCGGCTGAAAACGTCCGGCAGCAGCGGCTACACGCTCTCCGCCTGCAAAACGTGGCGATATGGCGCTCATCATTTAAAATCAGGCAAAGCAAGTGGTTTGTTGGAGAAGATGAGTCGCTGGTGCAGCACGTGGCGCGAGGAGGAGCTGGTGCTTTGCGTCGGCACGGAAACGCTGTTGCCGCTACCAGTAACCTTGCCCATCGATGCTACGCCTGACGAGATTCGGGAGTATTGCCGCATGGAGGCAGAGTACTTTGTCAGTCAGCCGAACACCTTTTGTTGTGATCGTGCCCCTTATGCAAACAAATATGCAAGTGAGTATGCAGGCGAACATGACAGCACCACCACCTTGCTGCTTTTTTATCCCGCACAACCATGCAGTCAAATTGCCGACCATTTTGCCGCAAACCATCGGCTGCTCTTTGCTGGCACAACACATCGGGCGCTTATCCATCTCTCAACATTGATGGCGGAGCCGCTGGTGATGCTGGAGCTTGGGGAACAGTCGGTAACGTTCATGGTGGCACGCAATGGCGCGATAGAGTGGCTCTCCTCGCATCAAGTAAAAACGCAGGATGAGGCGGAATATTTCACCATGAAAGAGCTGATGGAGCATCCGATCTGCCGGCAAACAACGGTATATGTAACCGGTTCACGCGCCGATAAAGCGATACTTGCGTTGATTGATGGCGATAAGGCTTTTAGTATCACACCACTCTGTCTGCCTTCAACACTTTCAACACTCTCAATCAGTAACCCGCAGCAATTCGCTCTTGCGTCGCCCGTGGTGGTCAAAGCGATCAGCGCGGCGTTGATGGGGCTGGAGGGAGAGAATGCTGGATGAGGAATTGCCCACCTGGGCTTTACCTTCCCGCCACAGGAACCGAACTCCCCAATCCTCCCAATCCTCTCAAATAACGCAGCCGCAGCTCTTCAGGAAAACGCTCAATGGCATAACGGAGCATCACCCTCGGCATCCGGGAGTGATGGAGTTGCAGGAATGACTCAAGGGTTGGAAGGTCACGTTTACCGACCTCGCGGAGCATCCAGCCAGTCGCTTTGTGCAGCAGTTCTTGTGGGTCTTCAAGCAGAAGCTCTGCCAAAGCCAGAGTATCGTCAAACTCACCTTTTCGGATAAAATGAAAGGTAGCGGTAATAGCAATCCTCCGCTCCCACAAACTCTGCGATGCAGCAAGCTCGTACAACAAAGATCTGTCACGGGAATGCAAAAAAGCACCGACAAGATATTGTGATGAAATATCCACAAGATCCCAGTTGTTGATATACCTGATATGGGCGAGATAGAGCGCATGGATGTGCTGACGGACCGCCTCATTACCCTTCGTAAAACGACGCATGAGCAGCAGAAGAGCCAGCAGGCGATCTTCATGAAAAGCGGACTCCAGCAGCCGGATAACCTCCGGCAATGGCGTGCCATCAAGTGAAGAAACCATTTTTCGCAGCACCGGCACCCGAATGCCACGAAAAAGGTCACCTTCAGCGTACTCTCCGGGACCTGTCTTGAAAAATCTCTGGGCAAAGCGCGCCGCCTCGGGATTGGAGAGCGCTTCAAGATTTTTGATGATCATGGATGCTGTAACACTCATGATATTCAAGTTTTTAACGATTACGCCTGCTCAGCAAGTGCACTCCATCTGACCATCTCCTTTTCGAGCTGCTGCTGGAGGCTCTGAAGTTCAGAACCAAGCTTCTGCTGCAAGGTAAAATCAGCTCCGGTGGAGGCCAATTGCGCCGCTATTTCAGACTGACGGCTCTCAGCCACTTGAATGGAGCGCTCAAGCTGTTCAAGCTCACGCTTCTCTTTGCTGGAGAGCTTACTCTGCTTCGGCAACGCTGGCACTACTGGTTTCGGCGCTTCGACCACTTTTTTCACCGACTTCTGCTCACTCTTGCTTTCCAACGCCTTCAGCTCTAAATAGAGCGTGTAGTTGCCAGGATATCGGCGGATAGTGCCATTCTCCTCAAACGCAAAAATATACTCAACCGTACGGTCAAGAAAATAGCGGTCGTGGCTCACCACCATAAGACAGCCTTGATAGCTGTCGAGATAATCCTCAAGCACCCGCAGTGTGGGAATATCGAGATCGTTGGTCGGTTCATCAAGCAGGAGCACATTGGGGGAACCGATAAGCTGCCGCAGCAAGTAGAGGCGCCGCCGTTCTCCACCGGAAAGTGTACGAACATAACTGTACTGGGTGGAGGGCGCAAAAAGAAAACGCTCAAGCATTTTTGCTGCCGAAACCACCGTACCATCTTTTGTGGTAATCTGTTCAGCCTCCGCCTGAATGCACTCAATCACCCGTTTGTCATCGTCAAGACCACGACTCTGCTGATCGTAGTAGCCAATCTTCACCGTCTTGCCCAGGGCAATGTGGCCACTGTCAGGCTTGACTCGCTCGGTAATCATCTCAAACAGCGTGGTTTTACCCGAACCATTCGGCCCGATAATGCCGATGCGATCGCCCTTCTGCAGATGATATTCAAAGTCGCGAAGCAGCACCTTGTCGCCGTAAGACTTCGACACCTTATGAAACTCAATGATTTTATCGCCGAGCCGTTCCGCGCCCAACCCGATATCAAGCTCTTTGGTCTTCTCCTTTCTCGGGGCATAGACCAGACTCTCGGCCCGAAGCATACGCGCCTTCTGTTTGGTGGTTCGCGCCTTGCAGCCACTGCGCATCCAGTCGAGCTCCTGACGAACAAGAGCCTGACGCTTGCGGTCATCGCGTATCGCCTGCTCCTCCTGTTCCGCTTTCTGTTGCAGATAGCTTGAGTAACCACCGGTAAAGGTGGTCGCTGTGCGGCCATCCAGCTCAAGCATCCGCGTCGCCACCCGGTCAAGAAAATATCGGTCGTGGGTAATGAGCAGCACCGCGCCCTGATAGCGACGGATATACTGCTCGAGCCACTCAACACTGTCGGCATCAAGATGGTTGGTCGGCTCATCAAGAATCAGTCCGTCACTTGGCACCACAAGCGCATGAGCAAGGGCGACCCGCTTGCGCTGACCACCGGAGAGCGTGCCCATAATGGCGGTCAAATCGTAGAGGCCAAGCTTGCCAAGCACTGTTTTGGCATTCGACTCAAGCTCCCAGGCACCCGTCACATCAAGCTCATGAGCCAGCCTGCTCATGCGCTCCAGTAACGAAGGATCATCGCTGTGCTTCGTTTCAAGCTCCTTGCAGACCACCTCATACTCATAGATGAGATCCATCACCTTGTCGCTCGATTTCAGAATAGCCTGAAGAACGGTATCCTCAGGATTATAGGGTGAATCCTGCGGCAGATAGGCAATCCGCTTCTGATTGGCCACCATCACCTTCCCCTTATCGGGAGTCTCTACACCGGCAAGAATTTTCAGCAGCGTACTCTTGCCGCTCCCGTTCGCCCCGATAATTCCAATCTTGTCGCGATCATCAATACCAAACGAAACATCCTCAAACAGATGTTTCAGACCATATTTTTTCTGTAACCCTTCAACCGTTAAAAGCACCATACCTCTTCACCATTCCTTACATTATTTCCGTTCCTGACAACCCTAAAGAAGTTAATATAGCTATTGCGTAGCGTTTTACAGCCTCAACGCTTTTCAATGTGATAGTTTCCTATTCTCCTTTTTTATTGATAAACTTCATCTATCAAAAAATGGATGCCCACACCTGAGCATCCCCTCCCTTTGCAAAAGCGCTTCCAAAACTGAAACAGCTTATGAGTGAACTTGAAATGTTGCTGGCATGGAGTCCAGTGCCTCTCCCCCAAGTATTGCGCGACATGCCCTCTCACCAGCAGCAGGAGATCATCGCTTGGGCAAAAAATATTGTAGAGAAAAAAACAGAGGGGCTGGACGATCTCTACAACGCCATAAGCATGATTGTCAAGTACATACCAAATTTTATGGTAGTGCCACTCATGGTGGAACACATTCGTCCGCGAATTGCAGCGGAAGTCTGTATCAAAATGGGAGTTGATCAAGCGACTGGATACGCCAACGATCTGCCGCTTGAATACTTCAGCGAAGTCTCCAGTCATCTCGACGCACCGATGATGGCGCAAGTTCTTGCAAAAATGAAGCGGAACACTGTCGAAAAGTTCATCCTGCTGACACTACAGAAACAACCCGCCCGTATGCTCGACATTGCCGTTCATCTCGACCGCCCCATACTTGAGATGGTAGCCAAACGAATAACGCTTCCGCAAGATGACAACGAACTTGCCGCAAGCCCGCATAAAGCGATTATCGACAAAATTCGCTCAATGCAGTAACCGTCAAAATGGCACTTTTAACGATAAAAATATTTTTATTTGACGGGTAGTTTTGTTAAACTTCCTTATACGAAAAATAGTAAACACTAAACAGAGGATACCATGGCTGATTTATCAGGAGTTTTTACGAACGGTGCCGCTGCCTATGGAAAATTTCTGGAGGTTTTCATAGATGGTCACTGGTGGGTTGTTGGTGATGCCTTGGAAAACATTGGCAAAACCACCAAAAGACTCGGTGCTAATGCTTATCCGCACCTTTATGGCGGCGGAACATCATCCAGTTTAAGAGGTTCTTCCCCTAAAGCGTCGGGTTATGCAAAACCTACCAAGGAAGTTGAAAAGCGTTTTAGAGACTAAACAAACAATCGGTATCATTTTTTAGTCGATTGTTACGAATTTAAAAAACGAGGTCAAAAGCCTCGTTTTTTTATTGCCCATTTTTTAATGTGCATGACTGACCACAGCAATCAACGTTATCAAGATGAGCGCAACACTGAGCTGCAGCAACTTAAAAAAGGTTTACAACAAGCGAGAAGTTGTTAAAAACTCCTCCATTGTGGTGAAGCAAGGCGAAATTGTGGGGCTTTTGGGGCCAAACGGCGCAGGTAAAACCACCACATTTTACATGATTGTGGGACTTGTACGACCAGATGGCGGCAACGTTTTTCTCGATACAACAGATATTACCCACCAGCCAATGTACAAGCGGGCGCGTCTCGGCGTCGGGTACCTGCCGCAGGAGGCTTCAGTGTTCCGCAATTTAACGGTACACGAAAACATCCTCAGTGTGCTGGAATTCACCGCACTCTCCAAAAAAGAGCAACGGGAGAGAGCCGACAAGATGCTCGAAGAGCTGAATATCACGCATATTCGTAACAGTATGGGCTATGCGCTCTCGGGCGGTGAACGGCGACGAACGGAAATAGCAAGAGCTTTGGCGCTCAACCCTAAATTTATTCTGCTCGATGAGCCCTTTGCGGGCGTTGACCCCATTGCGGTG
>CAIQSY010000198.1 GCA_903874585.1 uncultured Chlorobiaceae bacterium
GGACGCACTGTTTTTTTGGTGCTTACAGTGTTCTTTACGACCTGATGAAAGAGATCAAAACCGACCACGCCGTGTTATGGAAAGATCACCAGTTAACCTACACCCTTGCTGGTGGTGGACACTTCACCTTTAAAACGTGGGATTTGCCCAGTCCACTGCACCTGTTGCCCGCTATTATCAAGAACGGGTACTTCACTTTTGGTGAAATGGCCGCATTTGCTAAATCGCTCATTCCCTTAGCACTGAAGCGCGATAACTATCCACCAACTCAGGATCATCTCACCTTTGCTGAGTGGGCGGCTGAGAAAAAGTTCGGGCTGCACCTGATGGAGAAAATGTTCCGCCCAATGTCGCTCGCACTCAAATTTATTCCGCCTGAGGAGATTTCTGCCAAGATTATTCTCGATGTCACGGAGACCTTTTACCGCATTCCAGATGCTTCGCGCATGGGCTTTTTGAAGGGCGCACCGCAAGAGTATCTCCACCAGCCACTGCTCAACTACTCGTCTTCACGCGGCACAGAGTTCAAAACAAAAGTAGCCGTTGATGAGGTGCTCTTTGATGGGCAGGAAATTAAAGGGGTGCAGCTCCGTAATGGCGAGATTTTAACTGCCGATTACTACCTTTGTGCGCTGCCGATTCATAACCTGAACAAAGTGTTGCCCGACAATCTGAAACAGCACGATCAGTTTTTCAGCAAACTGGAAAAGCTCGACGCTGTGCCGGTGATTTCTGTTCAGATATGGTACGACAAAGAGATTACGCCAGCAGATAACGTTCTCTTTTCGCCCGATGGAGTTATTCCGGTTTATGCCAATCTTGCCCGTACAACGCCTGATTATCGTTCGCTTCGTGGAGAGTCATTCAATGGCAAAACACGCTTTGAGTTCTGTGTGGCTCCGGCAAAAAACCTGATGGCGCTCTCGAAAGATGAAATTATCAAACGTGTGGATCAGAGCGTCAGAAGTTGCTATCCCGAAACATCGAAAGGTGCGACCATTCTGAAATCGACACTGGTAAAGATTCCTCACTCGGTTTATGCACCGCTGCCGGGAATGGAGCACTATCGCCCGACCCAACAGACACCTGTTCGCAACCTCTTTCTCGCGGGCGGTTTTTCACAGCAGTTGTACTACGACTCAATGGGCGGTGCCGTGATGAGTGCCAATCTTGCGGCGGATGGCATTATCAACCAGTCAAGAAAAAATTGAAGAAAGAGCCTGAAATTATTATTTTAGGCTCCCTAATGCCCTTGTAGCTCAGTGGATAGAGTAGTAGTTTCCGAAACTAAAGGTCGGCAGTTCGAGTCTGCCCAAGGGCACAAAAGACACAGCAGATAAAACGGGGTGTGGCTCAGTTGGTAGAGTGCTGCGTTCGGGACGCAGAGGTCGTGGGTTCGAATCCCGCCACCCCGACTCCAAAGGCGATGACGGCATGTTCCGTGGTCGCCTTTTTTATTGTAACGTGTACCACAGAAGCAGAAGCGAGGAGAGTGTCATCACGAGAAACGTTACCCCGCCCAAAAAATTACTCCATCCATTATTGGTGTAGTCGCCCATAATCGTTTTGTTATTGCAGATATGCAGAATAAGCGCAATCAGTACCGGCGCCGTTACGCCATAGAGCACCGCCGTATAAATCAGCGCGTGCACCGGACTTATGCCGGTAAAGTGAATCAGCAGACCAACAAGAAGTGATATCCCCATGGTGATGTAAAATCCCGGAG
Source organism: uncultured Chlorobiaceae bacterium (assembly GCA_903874585.1). Classification (GTDB taxonomy): domain Bacteria; phylum Bacteroidota; class Chlorobiia; order Chlorobiales; family Chlorobiaceae; genus Chlorobium. The sequence goes on from CAIQSY010000198.1 coordinate 1,727, forward strand.
CCTCACAGTATGTTTTATCAAAACCCTCACTCCAGCCAAAAGTTTCAGCCATCATGTAGCTCAATGAGCCTGCAAGCACCGGAATCGCAAGAAAACCTGTACCAATAACGCCCAATGCAAAAAGGAGATAGGCATAATCCCCCGCAAGAGGCCTCAGCGCACGAGCCGCCTCTTCAACCGTATTAATTGTATGAATACCAGCACTGAAAAGTACGGTACCTGCGGCAAGGATGATGAAATAAAAAACAACATTGGTAAAAAGCATCCCGCCTTTGACGTCAGCCTCCATGTTGTCAATACTCTTTTTGTCAACAATCAGCCGCTTTTCATTGCGCTCCTCAACCTCCATTGATGCCTGCCAGAAAAAAAGGTAGGGCGATATTGTGGTACCGAGAATAGCAACCAGCGCCATAAAGTAGGCTTTGTCGGGCGTGAATGTCGGCAAAAAGGTATCCTTCAGAACACGGCTCCAGTCAACATCAATCAGAAACGGTATAAGAATGTAACTGAAAAGAGTAATGCAGAGCCATTTCAGAATCATTGAGATTTTATGATACGACCAGAAAATGACGCTGTAGAGAATGAGCAGGGTGAAGAGTACGGAGAAAAGGAATGGAGGGACGGCGGGAAACAGCAGATTACCAACAGCGCCCATGCCGGCAATATCGGCGCCGATGTTGAGCGTAATCGAGGGAAAGCTGATAATGAGAATGGTGTAGAGCAGAAATTTTGAATAATACTGCTTGATAATGCCAGTCAATCCATGGTCAGTTACCAGCCCGATACGGGCGCACATCTCCTGAATCGACACCATCAGCGGATAGGTGACAAGAGCGCTCCAAAGCAACTGCGAGCCAAACGCCGCGCCAGCCTGCGTATAAGTTGCAATACCCGACGGATCGTCGTCGCTGGCGCCGGTAATCAGCCCGGGACCAAGAGCACGCCACAAGCGTTGTACAGGATTTGATTGTTTTGTATCTGTTTCCATAGAGTTATTAATAACGTTTTCTCCGTTGCGGACAAAGCTTTAATTCTCTTCCGGCTTCTCTTACTCTTATGGGATTGAACAGAAAACATGCTGTTCAAGCATAATCATCCTCAAAACGCATAAGTGAAACTGAGGTGCGTTACATCAATATCGGCTGATGCTTCATTATTTTGAGCGTTGGAGATATGATAAAAACCTCCCCCTGCCGACATGTTCTCGCTCACTTTTGTGGAAAGCGAAAATCCTGTTCTGAATTGCAATAACTCATCGGGCTTCCATGCAGAAGCGAGCTCACGCTGGTAGAGTGCGTGACCGATGTAAGGAGTAATCTGGAGTGGTCCGAGCTTGAAATCTTTGCGAAGCGCCATAGTTGCATAGGCTGCACCATCTTCTGAAAATCCAACAGCATAGAGTGGTTTAAAATTTTTTATCAAATAGTTATGCGGGCGATATTCAAGCGATACAAACCCATCTTTACCGGGGGCTATTTGCTGCTGACTGCTGCGCCCGACAGTTATCATAAAAGGAGGTTCAACGCTCTTGATACTCTTCGGCATACTCTGATTGGGTGATGGTTGTTCATCGGAAGGTGAAAAAAGCACCAAAGCTCCCAGCGGTTACGGTAACATAAACGGCAGCTCTCATTCAGCATAGGGCTTTACCCTATGCTGGTCGATGGCGCCCTTTCAGGGCTGAAGAGCGCCACCGCGACAATCTTCAGCCCTGAAAGGGCGCCAGCCGTTAGCGATGGGTGTCA
>CAIQSY010000199.1 GCA_903874585.1 uncultured Chlorobiaceae bacterium
GTGCCAAATGGCAATGAAGGGTGAGCTGCCGTCAGTTGAGCCATATTGAAGGTTTCGCCATTAGCGGTCTTTCGTCCATGAAATTGACCAGCATAAAATGATGCTTTGCCTTCAGTAACAGAAGTAGTATTAGTCTTATTTGCCTGCTCAACAGCGAATCCATTGTGCTGCAGACAAAAAGTCGAAAACGTGATGCCGATCAGTGCGGCAAAAAATGGTTTTTTAAAGAAATATTTTTCATGTCTCATACGCTCATGGTTTAAGCCCGCTACTCCTCCAACAACTGCGATTCAAAACGGAGAGCTAAAAATGAATAAAAATCAAGGTCTAATTCAGTCGCGTCACAGGTGAAATATACAGAAAAATTGTAGAAAACAACCAATTTTACCCAACGAGGCTAAGTTTTAGCAAGAAAACTCGCCATCTAACGTAATAAATAAATGGAATAGGGGGTATTCACAATGTGATACGTTGTGGTATCAAAAAGATTTATCCAACAAAAAAGAATATTCATTCCCGATATTGAATAATTATTAGTGGATAATATGCCCACCGCAACAGCTCACAAGCGGTTGGCGAACAAGGCTGATACGAAGCATTAAAGTACATGTCAACGACGCTATCGACACGCATGACACAGTGTTCATAGCTGGCTGAAACGTGATCATCTCTACTGAGAGCTGATCGCGCGCTTGCCCGTTGGTAGAGATTGTCTATATTCAAAACCCGTACACTATGGTCAAGCGGGCTGTTAAATCGGACTTTTTTTCATTTTCTCAATGCAATTATGTCAACAATATCGGCAGAACCCGATAGTGGAAACCATGCAGAACCATTTGGTATAAAGCGTCTGGCGGGTCTCTCGCTGGCGGCTCTTGGCGTGGTATTCGGCGATATCGGCACAAGTCCACTTTATGCGGTTCGAGAGTGTTTTCATGGCGAATATGGCATCCCCATTACGCACGATAATATCCTCGGTGTTCTCTCCCTCCTTGTCTGGTCACTTCTTTTGATTGTCAGTCTGAAATATCTCACCTTTATCATGAAAGCTGATAATGATGGTGAGGGTGGCATTCTTGCCCTTACGGCACTTATTATCACACAAAGTCGGAAAAATGGGTATAACCGAGGCTTTCTGGTAATCATTGGCTTGTTTGGTGCTGCATTGCTTTATGGGGATGGCATGATAACGCCTGCCATATCGGTGCTCAGTGCTGTCGAGGGTGTTCAAATTATTGCGCCAGCATTCAAGGAACTGGTTATACCGGTTACAGTTGCTGTACTTGTTGGACTGTTCTTCTTTCAACATCACGGAACAGCACGTGTTGGTGCACTGTTCGGACCAATTATTTTCGTCTGGTTTTTCGTCATCGGGTTGCTTGGGCTTGTAGAGATTTTCAAGTTTCCGCAGATTCTGCAGGCAATAATGCCTTGGTACGGCATCTCATTTCTGTTGAACAATCATCTTCAGGGCTTTATGGTGCTGGGCGCTGTTTTTCTTTCTGTTACCGGTGCAGAAGCGCTTTATGCCGATATGGGTCATTTTGGCAGGCGTCCGATCCGACTGACTTGGGTGCTGCTGGTGCTTCCGGCATTGCTCCTGAACTATTTCGGGCAAGGAGCTCTTCTTCTTGCTTTTCCACAACAATCACACCATCCATTTTACGGACTTGTGCCTTCATGGGCAATGATTCCGATGGTGATACTTTCAACGTCAGCTACCATTATCGCATCACAGGCACTGATAACCGGTGTTTTTTCTTTAACCCAGCAGGCGATCCAGCTCGGATATCTGCCACGGGTAACCATCACCCATACTTCGGCCAAACATATAGGACAGATTTATGTCCCGGCTGCAAACTGGGCGTTAATGATTGCAACAATAACACTCGTTATCGGTTTTGGCTCTTCAAGTAAACTTGCTGCAGCTTACGGTGTTGCGGTAACAGCAACTATGCTGATTTCAACCATTCTTTTCTATTTCGTCGCTCGCGACCTCTGGCAATGGAATAGAGTTGCACTCAATCTTCTCGTCCTCTTTTTTGGGATTATTGATATCTCATTTTTTGGTGCAAGTATCACCAAGCTGTTTCAAGGCGCATGGTTTCCACTGGTCATTGGTTTTGCCATCTTTGCACTGATGCTGACATGGAAGCAGGGGCGCAGTCTGCTTATGGCACAATTGCAGGCGCAAACACTCACAATTGAAGAGTTTATGCAGAGTCTTGCCTTGCAGCAGCCTTATCGAGTAAACGGTCAGGCGGTCTATCTGACAGCCAATCCTGATATTGTACCTGTTGCCATGCTGCACAATTTGCGTCACAACAAAATCATGCATTCCGATGTCGCTATCTTTCATTTCAGTACAGAACGGGTGCCAAGAGTGCCAAACAATCGTAAAGTAGAGGTGACAAAACTTGGTGATGGTTTTTTCAAGGTTGTTGCCCGCTACGGTTTTCTTGAATACCCCAATATCCGTCAAGTGATTGCGTTAGCAAATCATCAGGGACTGCATTTTAAACCTGAAGCTATCAGCTTTTTCCTGAGTCGTGAAAAAATTGTGACCGGACTGAAGTCCAGAATGACCTCGTGGAGCAAGAAACTCTTTGCCTTGATGGCGCGCAATGCTATCAGTGCTACGTCCTACTATAATCTGCCATCTGGTCAGGTCATTGAAATCGGTGTTCTCGTACAAATCTGACAAGTGATGTATGTTTGATCTTTTGCGGGAAATTGTCGCCAATCCGCTTGCTTCGCTGTTAGTGGTTGGGAACTTGATTATTATCGAAAGCCTGCTCTCTGTCGACAACGCGGCTGTTCTTGCCACCATGGTGATGGACCTGCCGGAAAAGCAGCGTTCAGCAGCTCTGAAATACGGTATTATCGGCGCTTATCTCTTCCGTGGTCTCTGCCTGTTTTTCGCCTCTATCCTGATTAAAATCTGGTGGCTCAAACCGATTGGCGGCTTCTATCTGCTTTATCTGCTCTTTGCCTGGCTCAAGGGACGAAAAACGCCACAGAAAAATGACGATTTACTCGACAAAGAGAGTAACCGCTTTTATAGGATGACCGCCGGCAAGTTGGGTGCTTTCTGGTCAACGGTTATCCTGATTGAAATGATGGATTTAGCGTTTTCAATCGATAATATTTTTGCTGCCGTAGCGTTTACAGACAATCTGCTGCTTATTTGTACTGGTGTGTTTATTGGTATTCTTGCCATGCGCTTTGTTGCGCAAGGGTTTGTGGGGTTAATGGAGCGCTATCCATTTCTCGAAGCATGTGCGTTTCTGGTCATTGGACTGCTTGGGCTCAAACTGACACTCTCCGCCACTGGGCATTTTTATCCTGACGCCATATTCGTGAAATTACTGGATAGCCACGAAGCCGATATCGTCACGTCGTGCATCACTGTCGCCATCTTTTTTATCCCTGTACTCACCTGTAAACTCTTCAATATTCCTGCCAGAAAGCTGAATTGAATAATTCATGGACTCCGGCGAAACAGGATTTTGATTCAAAGACCTACCGTTGAATCTTTCGCGTTGCTTTTCCTTTGTACATAATTTATATTTACAATTATGGCTATAGAATTTCAATGGGATGACAACAAAGCCAAGCTCAATTCTGAGAAACATGGCATAACTTTTCAAGAAGCAAAAACCGTGTTCTATGACGAATTTGCTGATCAATTTTTTGATCAAAAAAATTCCGACGAAGAGGATCGCTTCCTTCTCCTTGGCAGAAGTATTCACTCCAGAATTTTGATGGTCAGCCACTGCTATAGAGAATCTGATGACGTAATAAGAATCATCTCCGCTCGCAAAGCAACCAAAAGCGAAACTAAATTCTACAGGGGTAACTGATGAAAGAAGAATACGATCTCTCAAAAATGCAGCGTAAAAAAAATCCATTCGCTGCAAAATTGAAAAAGCCCGTAACAATCAGACTTGGTGAAGATGTTGTTGACTACTTCAAATCACTTTCTAATGAAATGGGTCTTCCCTACCAGTCATTGATAAATCTCTATCTCAGAGATTGTGTATCAACACATAGAAAACCAAATTTCAATTGGACTGAGTGAGCGTGCCATCTACCCTGAATAATTTATCCCCCGACGAAACAGAATTGCCTTGAGGGGGAAAAACATCTGAATTTCTACAAAGGACAAAAAATCAGTTTGTTTCTTCACGATTTTTTTGTATAAAGCGAAAAGAAATAACTGAATAACTATAATGTCCGATCGTACCGACGGAAAAGGAGGGTGTGCTATGAAACAGTTCAGGGCCGGTGACAAAATTATCTACCACAAACCAAAAAGCTCATTTCGACCCAGTCCAAAAGCTCGCGAAGTTTACCCCTTTGAGCATGGTGAGGCGTATCACTACATTGTGGATAAGTTCTGGAAAGTTGACCAGGTCAACAACGACGGCACCATTGAAGTTGTGACGCGAACAGGGAAAAAACATCGCCTGCAAACCAACGATCCAAACATCAGGAAAGCCAATCCTCTCCAGCACTTCCTGTATCGTAAGCGCTTTCTTGTTGCTGAAAATTAAGGCTGCACAAACCGTGCTTCGTGCATTACTGCCCAGTTGGCTGTTGCATACTCTCCCGATGGTAAAATAGTTTGGGGTGACATGGTTGCGTTCTTGAAATTGGCATCCATTATGTTTGCATTTTTCAAGTTTGCACCCTCCAGTTGAGCCTCTTCAAGATTCGCATTAAAGAACGATGCACCTTCAAGATTAGCTCCACGCAAATTTGCCTGGATCAGCATAGCGCCATACAACATAGCGTTCGTCAACGTAGCATTACTCAAGTCCGCACCTTTAAGAAATGCGCGATCAAAATTCGCACTCTCAAGATGAGCGCCGTGCATTTTTGCCGCAGGTAAATTTGCTTTCCTGAAATTGGCGCGCGCAAGATTAGCGTTCTCCATAACCGCATGTTGAAGTGCCTCTTGGTTCATTGGAGAGTCAGAAAATGCCTGCTGCACCATTGCCGTGGTACTTTTGCTTGGTGATACAATACTTGATGCAGCAACGCGCGAAGTATAAAGAGAATCCGAGAGTTCGGTACAGGGTAATGCTGCATGGTTAAACGCCCGCTCAGGCTCACGAATAAATGTTGCGTGGTGCAAACGGCTCCAACCTTCGCTGGCGCGTTCGCCGGATGGCAGAATTGTGTTGTTCGACACCATTGCGCCTGCCACATTTGCCTGTTCCATCAACGTTGCGCCTTTCAAATTGGCACCCTGCAGATGAGCATCCTCAAAATTCGCCTCAAACAGCATTGCCTTTTGCAAATTGGCATCGCGTAAATCTGCACTTTGCAGTGTGCTCCACCTCAGATTCGCTGCCTCCAGATTGGCACTTTTAAACTGGGTGTTTTTCATAAATGCACCGTTGAAATTGACCTTCACAAAACAGCCTCCAGAAAGATTGGCGTTTTCAAGTGGCGCACCAGAGAGGTCAACGGTATAAGCTGGGGTTGCAAGCCGCATAGCATTCCATTCGGTCGTGGCCTGCTTCAAAAAACTCAATGTTTGCTTGTCGTATGCTGATGCCGGCTGAGAGAGCGTAAGCATGACACCAAACATGAAAAGATGTGAAATCGAACGGGAGTGCGCCATAATGATTGATGTAATACGTTGGACAAAACGTGAGCTGAAATGGATTCTTTGCTATGTCGATGGAAAGTAGAGAAATTTCTGAAACTATGGCACTGCTCTCACTGTTCTTTAAACGAGTCACTTGAAACTGTACTCCGGCAGGGTGAGTGTTCCCGGCATATTCCGCTCAGTATCACCACACGTGAGCTGCATATGCTGGCTTGAAAGTCTCAATGGCGATAGGATATTTGCATTTCTTTGGATAATCATACAACACATTATTATGGATAATGAACAACGTTATAGTGGAAAAGTGCTGGTTGCTGGCGCAACAGGCAAAACTGGGCAGTGGGCAGTAAAACGGCTGCTGCATTATGGCATTTCGGTGAAAGCACTCTCTCGTGATCCTGAGCAAGCGCGAGGCTTGTTGGGCGCAAGAGTTGAGATTATCGGCGGCAAAATTCAGAGCGCTACCGACATTGCTCGTGCGGTTGCAGGATGTAGTGCTGTTATTTCGACGCTTGGTTCCAACGCAGTATCTGGCGAGTCATCACCCGGCGAAGTGGACAGGGATGGCGTTATTCGATTGGTTGATGAAGCCGCAAAAGCTGGCGTGAAGCACTTTGCGCTTGTCAGTTCGCTGGCAGTAACAAAATGGTATCATCCGTTGAATCTTTTTGCTGGCGTGCTGACGAAAAAATGGGAAGCTGAAGAGCATGTTCGAGCCGTATTCGGGAAAGAGGGACGAACGTACACCATTGTTCGCCCTGGAGGCTTGAAGGATGGCGAACCGCTGCTCCACAAGCTTCATGTTGATACCGGCGACAGGTTGTGGAACGGCTTCATTAACCGATCAGACGTTGCTGAACTGCTGGTGCTTTCGCTCTGGCTGGAGAAGGCGAAAAA
>CAIQSY010000200.1 GCA_903874585.1 uncultured Chlorobiaceae bacterium
AGCACAGGCAAAGAGATTACACAGCACGGAGATATTTACACAGTAGCACAGGGCTTCACCCTGTGCTGGGAGCTGTCGCCCTTTCAGGGCTTGGTTTCGCGTCGGTCGCGGGTTCAGGGGTATCCATGTCGATCGGTCGCCGAGTAGCGCAACGCGCGTATCGAGGCGCGATCGTTATGGCACGTTTTGAGTACGACGGATTCAATGATGTTCCTGATGTTCTTGCTGCTTTGCGAACGAAAGCACAACAAAACTCTCTTGCCGTTGCGGTAATGTGTCGGTGTTTATTATCTCGGCGAGTTCGGCTGGATCAGGTAAGCGGGTGGCGTGCTCCGATTGCAAGCAAAAGCCAGCATTGTTGGCAATGGCGATTACCTCCGCTTTGGTAGAGAATGTTGCGGCAGCATAAAAAATATGCCCTCCTCTCCCTTTCATTTGATGGACAAGTCCCCATAGACTATCAGCGGGAATAAAGCCGATAACCAATCTTGAGTATGCAGTGCGCTTCACGCATTGCCTGCAAGGGATTACTGAGAAAGCATAGGGCGAAAAGCATCACCACACCATCATAAAAAGCGTTGTCGAACGGGAGCGCTTCGGCACAGCCGACACAACTTTCAATGCCGCGTGTTCGTGCAAGTTGCACCATCTGTGGCGATGGATCAACACCCGTACCAATGCCAAGTGCCTCCGCAAAACGCCCTGATCCTATGCCAACCTCAAGCCATTGTCCAGCTATGAAGCCCATTTCCTGTTGTAAACAGGAGAGTTCAATGGCAAACATTGCAGCGCCTTCAGGCGAATCAAACCATGCATCATAGGCAATGGCGTGTTGGTCAAACGGGTTTTCAAAAGAGGTCATTCGTGGTTTTCCTCATGGTGAACTTGCTTACTTGCAGTTATTACTCACCATCAGGAATAAAGATAGCATAAAAGGGAAGCTTCATCAATATCGACGCGATCAAGGAGGTTAACCAGAAAACTTTTTCTAATCCTTATCAGCGTTGATTATACCGAAGCAGCGTTTATTTTTATACGTTTCTTTGAGCACTTTGAAGTTTGGACGCATGATACCTTCTGTAGTGATGCAATTTATTGCTATTAAAATTCGGCTCAATCATAAACTATCACCACAATGACACCCCAAGAGCGTAAAAACCCCACAACCATTTATCAGCCAATTGTTGAGCAGATTGTTGAACGGTGGGCAGCCGGTAAGCCACCACTCCCAGCTACGGGGAAACCAAGCGGATACTATCGCCTGACCAACTACTTGCTTGAGTATCTTGTTGCTCATGGAGCATTTCCTGCTGGAGTTCATGCTATGCCGGAAGGGCGCGATTGTCATCAAAATATTGAGCCATCATTTCCTGTTGATTTTGATGCTGTTATTGGCGATGTTGTGCTGCCAGATTCAGTTTTATATGAAAAGGAGAAGCTTATGAGTGCAACAGTACTTGTTATTGAGGATGAAAAAGCCAGAGCGTTGTATGACGTTGAGGCGGATGAGGTTTTTTTGCCTGTTTCAGGCGGGCATTTGGAGAGTGCAAAAACACTCTGTTTACCGTTACGTTGTGTTGATGATGAACCCGGCGTATTTATTGCCCCAAGTGATTGGAAGCAGATTTTGCCTGACTCAGCCGGTACCATTGATAGTATCGAGCAAGGTTTATTGAAAATGGGGCGTGAAGCAGCGAAAGAGTTGTGATGCCATTTATGACCATTTATGGCATCAACGCCAGTGCAGCTCCATAAATAATCGCTTGCATAAGTGTCAGCGTAATACCAAGGCGTGCGAATTCACAAAAGCCGATGGTGATTCCACCTCTTTTTTCAGCGTTCTGAACGATAATCACATTGCTTGCGGCACCGCGAATAATCATGTTACCAGCAATTGTGCTGCCTGCGGCAAACACCATCAGCATTGCCGGTGAGGCGTCCTGTTGCATCATTATCGGCAGATAGAGCGCCATAAGTGGCACATTGGAGATGAGCTGGCTTACGAGAATGCTTGCCGCAAGTGTGCCCAAAATTCCACCAGTTTCAGCTTGAGCAAAAAGCTCCGTCGCTTGAAAAAATCCCGTTTGCCACACGCTCTGCATGAGCACAAACATTGCCGCAAAAAAGATCAGCGTCTGCCAATCAATACCCTTCCCGACTTCTGCCAATTAGTGCGGAAACTCAAGGTTCAAAAGTTGAATGAGTGTGCTGTTCGCGAATTTGGTGGTGTTCATGCGCACGGAGTGTACTTCTCCTGTTCGCTCATCAAGGATATGTGCCTCCTGAACTTGCCACAGTTCGTCCCGAATCTGTCGTAACGACTGGCCTGTTTGGATCTCAAGGTATTTACCCATCATCAAGGCCATAAAGCAGACGAGCATATGAGCTCTGATGGCTTCCTTCGTATAATGGAAGATGGGTCTGGCTTTCAGGTCTGACTTGCTCATCCGAAACGCCTGCTCCACATGCCAGAGATCTCGATAGTAGGCGACGACGTCAGTACTGGACAACTCTGACTCCGGGATGTTGGTGACATAGCCCTTGATGCCCAGCAGCTTCTCTGCTTTTGCCTGCAGGGCATTATCAAAGATGAATGGCTTGTCTTTCCTGTAGAGTGCTTCGGAGAACTCACAGATGATCGAAGCGTTCTTGACAGCGTTCGAATAGCTGAAGCGCTTTGACGCCTGGTCAGTGCGGGATAGCTCGTTGTGAATCGTCTCAATGAAGGAGCTTGCGGTGCTCGCCAATCGCGCTTCCACGATGTAGCTATACCCATCAGCCTCCAACTGTTGCATATTGGCTTTCGAGAGCATACCAGCATCCGCCACAATAACTGGCATAGTGTTTCCGACCCGCTCTTGGAGGCGATGTACGATATTGAGCATCGTTTTTCCTTCGAAGGTGTTGCCCTCAAACACTTCGTGCATGACCGGAAACCCCAATCGGGTAGTGATGAGGCCAATGACGATTTGCGGCTGCTGGGGTTTGTTGTCCTTGGAGAAGCCCGGTTTCTGAAAGTCGTATTCTTTGAAAGATTCGAAGTACAGCGTGGTGACATCGTACAACACAAGGCTGAAGGTCTCCTGCAGTACATCGCGAGCCGTCTGGATGGCGGCAGTCTCGATCTCCTTCTGATACTCAAGGAGCTTTGGCAGCAAACGATAAACCGTCCGTTCAGCATAACGCACATTGAAATACCGCTGCAGAAGCTCGAGAGTCCGCAGCTTGGATACAGGCTCAATGATGCGCATGATGGCAAAATCAAGATACAGCTCCGGCAGGGCTCCCAAGCCACACATCCGGGCGCAAGCAAACAGCGCAGTGCGGGCAAACTGA
>CAIQSY010000201.1 GCA_903874585.1 uncultured Chlorobiaceae bacterium
ATTAATATTTGTTATTTTCAAATACAAATAACTATGGATGGGAATAAGCCTTTTATAATCACGAAAAGAGCAGGAGGATCTCTATTACCTCCTGATTGTGAAGAGTTCAATGAAGTTATTGAGGACAAAATACGATTTCTGTAGAGTTCGAATATATTTATCATCGTAATAAAAATAGTGATTAATAGTGTGCCTTCTTATATTAGTGCGTTAGATTTTTATACTACTTTTTCCACTTTCGCACAACTTGTTACACTTATGCAATTTTATGTTTAGTAATTATTGGGGGTAATCTATTTTGGATTGGAAGTTCAACCTATGGATTTTTGGGCATCAACGTCACCGCCCCATCAGTATCGAAGCGCGACGATCTTGATCCAAAGAGCATCACAAACCCCTACCGTGTTGAGTCGAGCGCCAGTTTTGGGACAGAGATATTCACCCAGAAAGAGATCGAAGCTTATGCGTCAAAAGATCTGTTTGATCTGTTGAATAAAGCAGCCGGAATGAACCTGACGTATCAGGGTAGAAGAAGTCCGTTCTCTCTTGACCAGCGTGGCGGTGGGCAGATGACGTATATTTTGGATGGTGCAATTCTACCGTCGTCGTTCAGCCGTATTTTGCAGAAAATACCGCTTTCAGATATTGAAGAGATTCAAATTGTGCGGGGTGCAACCTCTCTTGCACTTGGTCCAACACGTACTCCCGGCCAATGGGGAACAACTTCTGGCATTAATACTGGATTCGTCGTGATTCGCACAAAACATCCCCAAAAAACTGAAGGAGTGGTTTCTGCCTATACCGAAAAATCAGGGTCACTGCCATTTGCCACTGGCGAAAATCTTTATGTGGGTAGCCATTTTGGTAATGCGGCATCATCGTTACGTGGGTACGTAGCAGGTGGCGTTGCTGCTTACGATCGTTCCAGTAACAGCACTCGATTTGATGGCCAGAATGGGCAATCAGGCATGATTAATGCAGGAGTATCTGTTGGCAAGTTAAGCGTTGATGTTACCGGTTATGCTGATACAGGCAGGTTGGAAATGCAGCGAGGTGTTACCTCTACAGGCGCATTAGCTCCAGATAAGTGGTACTACGATCCACTTACAACCTCTATGCTTTCATCGACCATGACTATGGCATGGAATCGCGATCAAGTAACGATACTATCGCTTTTCAAAACCAGATACGAACAGGATGAGCATAATGAAAGTTTTGCAAACGCTACCGTGTCGCTTCGTCACTATACCGAAGAGTCAAGTGGTTATAGCCTTCGCCATAACGCACAATTTGGCAAGACGTTAGTGCAACTTGGCGGGCAAATTAACAACAGTAATGGCTTTGGTCCGAACCTGAGCAATCCATACAATAATTTTGATACAACGGTTACAGGATGGTCGGGTAGTGTTGAGCAAAAGCTGTTCGATGGAGCGTTAACGCTTGATGGCGGTTATCGTCGTGACATAACGCATAGCGATGTATCGAGTACGCTGGCAACCAATCCACTTGCAAACCATGATGTTGCTATGGCGCCAGCAGCCGTTATTGCACTTGGTGCTCGCTGGAAGATGAATGACATGTTGGCATTGAATGCCCGCTATTTTCATGGTGATGAAGGCACGCCGAGTGATTTCAGCATGAAAACAAAAACAGGTGCGCCGCTTCATGCTGAAAAGCAAGAGCGTGTTGAACTTGCCCTTGAAGCTGCTCCGGCAAGCTATTTCAAGCCAACGCTCACATGGTTTGATTACCATATTGATAATCAAAAATCTGTACTTCTTGGTCAAAATAGCGCCTTGCAAACCTATACGGTCAATGGAGAAACCTATTACTATTATACCGAAGCTGATGTGTTGCGCAGAGGCATTGAGCTTGCCGTTAAGGGTGACATTGCGCAAAGCACCTCATACAGCTTTTCGTGGACACATTTAACCACCAACAGCTCAACGACGAGCGGCGTAACCACCGATGGTGTCGGAGTCTCAACGCCGGAGGATTACTTCACTGCTCTGCTCAGTCACGCATGGGAGAAATATCGGGCAAATATCTCGGTCAAACAGGTCAGTTCGTGGCTAACCTCAGCAAGTCCAGTTGGTATCCAGAATGCAAATCTTGGTGATTATACCACGGTTGATGCCAACATTATGCGAACATTTCCCTTTTCTGGTTCCAAGCTCACGGCAACACTCTATGGTCGTAATCTCGGCGATGTCCACTACTCAACCCGTTATGTCACAGGCTATTACCCCGATCGTGGTCGCACGCTTGGCTTGGAATTGAGCATGGCGTTTTAAGAAAACCTATCCTAAAAAGGAGAGATGATGTACACATTTAATGCGGCAGAATACAACGAAAAGG
>CAIQSY010000202.1 GCA_903874585.1 uncultured Chlorobiaceae bacterium
CTGGGTAGAGATTATGGAAACTCGCTGCCATGTTGAGGATCAGAAGGTTGCTTACTGGCAGGTTACCGTCAAAATTGGCTTTAACCTCGAAGAAAAATAATCGACCGATTTTCCTTTTTAAAACGACAAAAGGCGCCATAAAAAGCGCCTTTTGTCGTTTTAAAAACAGAGAACAAAGTGGAACAGAACAAGAGAATCAATGATCAGATGAATAGTTCTCCGGTGCAAGTGACCAACGTTCAGGAGACATCCAGAGCGTTGAGAGCATCAGTTCGCGAATATGGTTAAACTCTTTCGGAAGACGATCATAAATCATCTCAAAGAGCGCTTCGTGTGAAAAAAGTTCATTTTTCCACGCTTCACGATCCACCGACATTAATTCAGCAAACTTCTCTTCAGTCATCTCTTCAAGACCGGTCCAGTCAATCATATCATACTTTGGCATCCAGCCGAGCGGACTTTCAACGCCACCAGCATTACCACGAACACGATCAACCACCCATTTCAGTACGCGCATATTCTCCCCAAAACCAGGCCAGAGGAACTTTCCATTGGCATCTTTGCGGAACCAGTTGACGCCAAAAATACGTGGAAGTTCAGGCAGTGTGCGCCCAACATGCAGCCAGTGAGTGAAATAATCCCCCATATGATAACCACAAAATGGCAACATGGCAAATGGATCGCGACGGACATCGCCAACCTTGCCTGCTGCTGCTGCAGTTTTTTCGGAACCCATTGTTGCCGCAAGATAGACACCAAAATTCCAGTTTGCTGACTGATAAACGAGCGGAACAGTATCACCACGACGACCGCCGAAGATAAAGGCGCTGATTGGCACACCTTTCGGATCTTCCCATGCAGCATCCAGCGATGGGCACTGACTTGCCGGCGAGGTAAAGCGAGCGTTAGGGTGCGAGGAAAGACGTCCGCAATCAGGCGTCCATGCATGTCCCTGCCAATCGATAAGATGGTCTGGTGCTTTATCCGTCATTCCTTCCCACCACACATCGCCATCGGGAGTCATAGCAACGTTGGTAAAAATACAGTTCCGTTCCAGTGTAGCCATTGCATTGGGATTGGATTTATCCGACGTACCCGGCGCAACACCAAAAAAGCCGTATTCAGGATTGATTGCATAAAGACGACCATCTTCTCCCTGCTTGATCCATGCAATATCATCACCAATGGTGGTAACCTTCCATCCCTCAAACGATTGAGGAGGAATAAGCATGGCAAAGTTGGTTTTGCCGCAAGCACTTGGAAACGCTCCACCAACATAGGTTTTTACGCCATCGGGAGATTCAACGCCCAAAATCAGCATATGTTCAGCCAGCCAGCCTTCATCACGCGCCATCGACGAAGCAATACGCAACGCAAAGCACTTTTTGCCGAGCAGAGCATTACCTCCATAACCGCTACCGAATGAGATAATTGAACGCTCTTCAGGGAAATGCACAATGTATTTTGTGTCGTTACATGGCCACGGCACATCCTGTCTGCCCGCCTGAAGAGGCGCACCAACCGAGTGCAGACAAGGCACAAAATCGCTCTTTTCATCGAGCAGATCCATCACCTTGCGTCCCATTCGCGTCATAATACGCATGTTGGTTACCACGTATGGCGAGTCAGTAATTTCAACACCGATATGTGCAATCGGTGAACCAAGCGGTCCCATGCTGAACGGAATCACATACATGGTACGACCAGCCATACAATCTTTGAACAGCGCCTTGAGTCTCTCTTTCATCTCTTTCGGAGCAACCCAGTTGTTCGTTGGGCCAGCATCCTGACGACGAATGCTGCAAATGTAGGTTCTATCCTCAACTCTGGCGACATCGCTGGGGTCAGAACGACAGAGATAGCTGTTTGGGCGTTTCTCTTCCGAGAGTTTGATAAAGGTACCACTCTCCACCATCTGCTGGCAAAGAAGGTCGTACTCCTCAACGGAACCATCGCACCAATGCACTGCGCTGGGGCTGCAAAGCTCAACCGTCTCCTGAACCCACTCAATCAGCCGTGTGTTTTTTACATAAGCAGGCGGATTACTCTGTATTAATGCCATAATGGTCATTGTAGTTATTCAGTTATAAAAAAACGTCCGCAATCAGCATTGACTGCGGACGTGCAGGGTAAAAAATCAGTATTTGATGCGCTCACTGGCGAACAAATCATAACCATGTATTCAGGCGTTTATTTCGGAGTTACCGGCTTGCGAAGTGCTTCAAGAATGATTTTTTCAAACACCTCTTTACTGCGCGCACCTGTAATGACTTTGGTCACTTTTCCAGACGAATTAACCACAAACGATGTTGGAATCGCTTGTACCCCACCGTCAACAAGAGGATTAAACGCTCCAACCAATTTATCATCAACCAGAACAACAGGATAATTAATGTTGCTTTTTTTAATAAAGGCACGCATGGCTGGCTCAGTTTCATTAACAGCAATGCCGATAAAAGTAAAACCCTTAGCGGCATATTTCGACTGAAGTGCAACCATATCA
>CAIQSY010000203.1 GCA_903874585.1 uncultured Chlorobiaceae bacterium
GATGAATCGTGCTCTGCATAATCATTATTTTTTTTCAAACGCTTTAAGTAACTCCGGCTCTTTCAGCTCTTCTGCAAGCAGGGCGATAAGACGCTCTGCATCAGCCTTTCTGCCAACATCGTTATACGCAAGTGCAAGAACATAAAAGAGTCGTGGATCAGTAATTGGTGATGATTGACTGCTCAATGTCTCAAGATAAGTAATATACGCAGAGCTTTTCTGCTTTTCTCCAAGAAGCACATAGAGCGACACAACCGATCCTGCAAGTTCAGGATTAAGGGGATATTTCGCTAATGGCAGAATCTTTGCAGAGGAATAAAGTACGTGTAACGCCAAAGTACCTCGACGCACAGCGTGTTGACGACCCGATGCATCCGGTAGAGTAAGTTGTCCATCGGGCTCGGCTGCAAGGTCAAGCGCAAGACGCACAAAAAGTGGCGTATAATTACCACACAAACGTCTTGAAGTCTCTTCAAGAGTTACATCACTCTTATTGAGATTTCGATAGTGATACGTCTGAAGCAGATGCTGGTAAAGTTTTACGGGATCTAAATAGCTCATTGGTTCATCGTTATAAAGTGGTACAACCTTATAGGCAAGACCATCAAGACGCAAATAATGTTCAAGCCCTATCATGCTTTCAGCATCAACAGTCAACGCAAAGTAGATGGGACGTGTTTCAAAATTATTCATCATAATATCATATACGGCAATATCTTGTGGACGAAGATAGCCTTGACCATTATAGGTTAAACCCGGCTTCAGCAACCACACCATTGTATCGAGCGGCTCTGCAGGAAGCGATACTCCGCGCCGTTGCGCCTCACGCAACAGCTCACGACGAGGAAGCTGTGCTGGAAGCACGGCATCAACCGAATCAATCGGCATATAGGTAATGTCGGTCATTTCACCATCGCCCATACTGAAGGCAATCGGTTTTGCACCACGCGGTGAGCTGTTTTTCAACTGCTTAAGATACCAGCCGGTATTGGCAAGACTCAGGTTAACAACACGCACATCGGTACGAATACGTTCAACCTCCTGCAAATACCATAACGGAAAGGTATCGTTATCACCATTGGTGAAAAGAATGGCATCTTTTTCACAGCTTTGCAACATATTCCACGCCCAATCCCACGGCACATAGTTACCGGAACGATCGTGCATACGATAATTCGCCTGCAACATTTTGCCGTTAATCAACAACATTCCAACTACCACACTCAACGCCGTAAGCAGAGTTTGCTGACGACTACCCGCACGTTTCAACCTCTCCGCAAGCCACTGCACCAGACTCTCAACACCAAGACCAATCCAGAGGGCAAACGCAAAAAAACTGCCGGCATAACTGTAATCACGCTCACGCGGCTGCGGTTCGGTTTGATTGAGATAAATCACCAATGCAGCACCCGTAAGCAAAAAAAGCGCCGTTACCACAAGTCCCATTTTCCACTGTCGCCGAAACTGCGTTACTGCCCCAAAAAGTCCGACAAAAAACGGAATTCCCCACAATACCGACCAATCAACGCGCGCTCCCTCCATATCGTGCTCCCGCCCGATAAATTGCCAGCCAAAGTAGCGGAGGTACATCTTATTCATCTGATAGCTCAGAAAGTAATCGAGATCACTTTCATAGTGCTGATAATAATATTGATGGATTGGCTCAGGCGACCAGCGTCTTGGAAACAACGGCATTTCACCATATTGATCACGATTCAGGTACGAAAAAAAGCTCTCCGATGTTGATGGATGATTTTCATTAATCGGTGGCGCTGCCTGTGCCCGCACAAAAATCATACCATACGAAGTATAACCAATGATGATAAGCAGCAGTGAAACCAAGATCGTATTAAGCACAACCTTCCGCTGCGTATGAGCGTACCATGTAGCGTAAGCAAGAAGCATCAGAAAGAGCAGTAATCCCCACCACGACGTCAGTTGCAGCAAAATTGGCAACCCTTTGATAATCGCCACATAAATCAGAAAAAAGAGAGCCAGCGAGGAGAGAACAAGCCATGCAAATGATCGAAATGTCACTTCATATTTTTTAAAATAGCACACCAGTGCAACCGCAAACACTGCCAGCAGACTCAGCAGATGAACCCCGATTGAGAGACCGATAATGTACATCACCAGCAAAATCCAGCGCTCATTGCCCGGTGCAGGCTCCTCTTCGTACCAGCGCAGAATCAACCACACCACCAACGCTGTAAAAAGTGATGACAGCGCATACACCTCCGCTTCAACGGCATTGAACCAGAAGCTGTCGGAAAACGCAAGCGCAAGTGCTCCAACAACAGCGCCACCATAAGCAGAGAGCTTTTCCGGCACACTCCACATATCACCATCACGCTGGCGATACAACGTTATTAACCGTATAATAATGAGATAGGTGAGCATCACAGTCACAGCACTTGCCAGCGTACTGATAACATTAACTCGTGCACCAATATCGCCAAATAAGGGAATCATGGAAAAGAGACGACCAAGCAGGAGATAGAGAGGTGCTCCGGGCGGATGAGGAATCCCTAGAGTAACAGCAGTAGCAATAAACTCTCCGCAGTCCCAGAACGACAACGTCGGCGCCATAGTGCGGAGATAAATAACTTCAGCGACAAAAAAAAGAACAACCGCAAGAGTGCGGTTAATCGTCCGGTGTGTCATAGATGCAACGTACTCTGATATCGTGAATTATCCGAAAAGAAGAACCTCTGTAATATAATCAGCAAATAAAAAACCCTTGTCAGTCAAATAAAAAAGTCCTTTGTGCTGCACCATCCAGCCTTTCTCTATAAACTGTTCAAGATGGGCTGAAAGAGCGTACCCTAATTTATTCTCTTTTCGCAAAAACTCAACATCAAGACCACTGTTTATGCGCAACGAAAGAAAAACTTGCTCGGTAAATCGCTCTTCAACCGTCAACTCTTCACGCAATGCAACAGCATCTTCTGGCGAAGCAAGATAGCGACTCAAGCTCGAAACATTCGCTTCCCGAATTTCTCTACCCTGATCAAGAAAAAAGCTGTGGGCTGATGGACCAAAACCGAGATACACTTCACGCTTCCAGCTCGCAAGGTTATAACGGGAGTGATGATCTGGCAAACAAAAATTTGAAATTTCGTAATGGCTGTAACCATGAGCAAGCGCTTGCTGAATCGCTGTTTCATAGAACGATGCCTGTACGCCATCATCCGGTATAGCAAACAAACCACGCACAATTTTTTTGTGCAGCATGGTTTTAGGTTCAACAGACAACATATACACCGAAAGGTGGTGCGGCGCCAGTGACCAGACGGTCTGAAGATCAGCCACCCATAACGAATGCGTCTCATTGGGCACACCACAAATCAAATCCACGCTGACAGAGTGAAAGCGCTGCATCGCAGCCATCGTCACACGTTGAGCATCAGACTCGCTATGCTGCCGTCCTAACATGCGCAACTTTTCATCGGTAAATGATTGTACACCAAGGCTCAATCGTGTAATACCAGCCTCATGCAGTTCCGCCATCACCCGACTATCAAGATCTTCCGGGTTAGCTTCAAGCGCAATTTCAATATCGGAAGCAAACGTGCACTGCCCAGCAAGATTATTCAGCCATGATGCAAGATGGTGGACTGGCACCATTGAGGGTGTCCCTCCGCCAAAGTGAATCGCACGAATCGTTTCGCCCTTCAGTTGAGCGGAACGAGCTACAGTTTCACGAGTAAGCGCCTTGAAAAAAGCGGTGATATGCTCACGCTGTGTCACCAGATAAAAGTCACAGTAGGGACAGCGTGCTTTGCAGAAAGGAATGTGAACGTAGAGTGTCAGCATACTCAAAACCGACTGACATCCAGCTTAACGAGAAGATTAAGAGGATGCAAGAATATACTCCGTTACCGCTTGATAAAGATCATCAGCCACAAATTCCGGAATGATATTTTGCAGCAAACAGAGCTCTTCCTCATTATGTCCAGTCCTTACCAGCACCGGACGAAGCCCTGCACGCAGACCGCACTCAATATCGAGAGTTTTATCACCAATAAAAAACGATGCTGAACGATCAACAAGTAACCCTTCTGCAGCAAATTCAGCAATTGCCTGCTCAACCATACCTGTTGCTGGCTTACGAAAATCAGCAAATTTATCGTACTCAGGATGAGGATATGCCGGATGAAAAGGACAATAATAACAACGATCAAAAGCCGCATCCTGAAGAGCAAGCTTCTCTTGAAGATAACGATTCACCTCTTCAACCTGCTCAATAGTGGTAATACCACGCGCAATTCCAGCCTGATTCGTGATAATAACAATTTTGAAACCAGCTCGCCGAGCAAGCGCAATAGCCTCTTCAGCCCGCTCAATCAGCACGAACTGATCTTTTGAAACAATGTATGAGCCTGAGTCCTTATTGATGGTACCATCTCTATCGAGAAAAAGCACCTTGATCGTTTGCACCATTATACTCTCGGATCAAGAAGTTCACGATACAACCGATTATACGCTTCGGCAGACTCTTTCCACGTCAAATCATGCGTCATCGCTGCACTCATCAATTGTGGCCAGACCTCATCATCATGGAAGCACTGAATTGCCTCATTCAATTTCTTAACCAAACCAGCCGGAGTGTAATCATAAAAGATAAAACCATTGCCCTTCTTTTTCGAGCGATCGATAATTGTTTCAACAATACCTCCACCAGCAAAAGCAATAGGAATTGTGCCGTAAGTCATTGCAAAAATCTGCATTATACCACATGATTCAATCATGCTTGGCATCAATAAGATGTCAAAACCCGCAAGAGCAAGGTGATAAAATCCATCCGAAAAATCTGTCTGTACACTCACCTGTTCGGGATGTGCCGCAGCAAACTCTTGAAAAATCGTTTCATACGCCTGATCGCCAGAGCCACTGATAAGAAGCTGAATATCAAGTGACACAAGCTGCTCAAGACTCTGTTTGAGAAGCTCCGCACCCTGAAATTCATCAAAATGCGTTATAACGCCAACTAACGGCACACCCTTCTTATAAGGAAGAGCTGACTGCTCAAGCAATGCTTTTTTATTTTCAAGCTTTCCCTCTAAATGCTCAAAACTATAACGCTTTTTAAGAAGCTTATCGATAGATGGGTTCCACTGTCGCATATCCATACCATTAAGCATACCATGTAATGGCGCTTGACGTTTCTCCAGAATCGATCCAACACCGTAAGTCTTCGGCTCATGACGCACAATCTCATCTGCGTAACGTTTTGACGTCGTTGTTATAAGATCCGCATGTTCAATACCAGTATAAAGCATATTGACCTCGTTGCTCGAACAATGCAATCCTGCGCACACCTCATCAGGCAACAACCGCTGCATAGCCTTGTAGGGTAACAATCCCTGACGGTAAACATTATGAAGTGTTAAAACCGTTTTGATATCCTTGAAAAACTCATGGGATGCATAAACAGTCTTTAAAAGCAAAGGAATGAGACAGGCATGCCAATCATGGCAATGAATAATATCGGGCTTCCAACCAAGACGCAACAGCGTTTCAAGCACACCAACATTGAAAAAAACGACCTTATCAGTGCTGCCCTTCAGATCATTGGCGTTATAGATATCAGTAAAAAGCGCGTTGCGCTTGAAGTATTTTTCGTTATAAAGAAAATAGGTCTGAATCTTACTCGATGGTAATGCCGTAACTTTTACATTCAGCAAATCAATTTTTTCTTTAAGCTGAACTTCAATATCAGAGAGGCGTAAAACATCATGCAGTCGAAACTTACGATCATTAATGGTGCCATATTTCGGCATCATAATGCGCGCCTCAAACCCCTCTTCTTCTATAGCCTGAGGAAAAGATGCCATAAAATCAGCCAGTTGACTGATTCTTATAAAAGGAGAAACTTCACCGGAGACATAAAGAACTTTAAAATTTTGTCTTGGCATCTATATGGCACTCAATCTATAATTTTTCTCGAAAAACTTTTATAGAACTACATTAGTTTCTAATTTACGAATTTTCACGTTCAGATACAATCAAGCCACACCTTACGCAAAGAGACCAAAGGATATTCATGCCATTCCCACAACATAGAAACAGACTTTGGATATTCTTGCTGTTGTTTGCGGGAGGATGTGCGTCCGATTATCCGCCTTCGGGCGGTGCCGGTGATACTCAACCTTTACAAGTAATATCATCACAGCCAGCACCAGAAAGCACAGAGGTTACAACCAGCACCATACGCCTCACCTTCAATCGTGACATCAGCGAAAAAGCGCTTTTCAATAGTGTGCATATAACACCCACGATTGGAACGTATGATATCGTCCATGTAGGCAAAAGTGTTGATATCAAGCCAGAGCAACCATTTGCAGCAAACCAAACCTACACTTTGACGCTTGATAAACAGGTGAAAGACATGAAAGGAAGAAGCTTGCCGTCACCATATCACTTAGCATTTTCTACTGGAAAAGATATTGACCGTGGCAACATCAGCGGCATGGTGTTTTATGCAGACTTTTCGCCTGCCAGTAATGCCCTGCTCCTTGCCTTTAACACGAACAATACGAAAGATGAGTGCAATAACCTTTTAGCAAAAGAGCCGAATTATAGAATAGAGGCTGACGCGTCTGGCGCGTTTTCATTTCAAAATATTGCAAATGGAAAATACAGAATTATTGCTGTGAATGATAGAAATAATGATAAATGCTACACCAACGAATCAGAAGAAATTGGAGTGGGCAGCATAACTCTTATCCCAACAGGAACAACAAATGTATGGTTGAGATTTCCTAAAGCGAACAAGGCTATCGCACCTCAAGAAAAAAGTAGTGAATCGCCAACTGAAACAGGAAGCATCGCAGGACAAATTGTTGCTCACGGACGTTACGTTATTATCGAGGCGGAAAGTGCAACAAGAACATATCGCACTATTGCAAGCCACCCTAAAAACACTACATTTCTTTATGTATTCCCAACTCTCCCTGCTGGAAGCTATACGATAAGTGCCTACCTACCTTCGAGCACAAAAACAGCGGCTACGCTACAAGACTGGAATCCCGGCTCAATACATCCATTTCACCCAGCCGATCCGTTTGGATTTTATCCAGAAAAAGTGAGAGTAAGAGGTAGATGGAAAACAGATAATATCAATATTACCATTGAAACTTTACGATAACTAAAATCATCAGATTGATGAGCACACCAGCTAAAATAGGTCCAAACTCCATTATTCAGACCGTTGCTGCCCTTGAAGCAACATACGGTAAAGCAAAAGCCGAAAACATGCTCCGTAAAATAGGGCAAGGGTATCTCATAGGAAATCTTCCAAAAGAGATGATAGAGGAGACAAAATTCCATACACTGGTTGGCTTACTCCAAAAAGAGATAGGAGATACCGCTACAGCCAGCATTCTTAAAGACTCAGGCGAACGCACCGCTCGATATTTATTGAAAGTGCGCATTCCCGGCATTTTCCAAAAAATAGTAAAACTGCTTCCAGCACGACCTGCCTTCAAACTTTTATTCTTTGCAATAAGCAAAAATGCTTGGACATTTGCTGGTAGTGGCGAGTTTGCTTACGTAATGAATCAACCACCAGAAATCACCGTAAAAGTAATATTTCCAACAAAGCCAGTTGTCGGCAATTTTTATCTCGGCACTTTTACAGCTCTGTTAAAAGAACTTATCAATCCAAAAGCCATCATTAATGCTGACATCAAACAAGCGAATAATATGATTATTTGTATGTATAAGTGTGGTATTTAATATAATACTGTAATAGAAGATATGCCTTGATCATGAAGTGCGATATTGTACTTAAAAAGGTAAAAAAGGGAGGGGCGCAGAAAGAGAGGGAAAAGTGAGATCGGGATAGGGGCGGTCAGAAGACCTGACCGCTCCCCTCCCACACCACCACGGCAAGCGGGTCCGCACCGGGCGGTTCGAGTATTTGAGGTCATGAGAGGCGGGGTACTCCGATGCTGTCAAAGTAAGATACAGGCATGAGCCGATTCAATTCCAACCGGCTGTTATGCCACCAGCGACGAGCATTAGCCGCCACTGTGGCAGCCTGAACCTGACTTGCTCCTATCTTTCGTAACTCTCGATACATCGTCGTCTCACGCCCCCAGTGCTTGAGTTGCAATGCGCGTAAACGGTGCCGCAACCATTCGTCCAGTTCACGAAATTTCCTTGGTGTTTGTGCCAGATGGAAATAGGCTTTCCAACCGGGCATGTACCTCCTCAGCTCTTCCGACACTTCGTTCAGACTGCGCCCGCCCAACCGGCGTGTAATCTGCCGGATACGCTTCTTGAAGGTATGTAGTGCTTTGGCGGCTACGGCTCGCTTTATTTCTCCTCCGGGTGCTACCCAGAAATGGAAGCCGAGAAACTTCCGGACATAAACACTTGCTACTGCCGTTTTGGCTTCATTTACCTTCAAGTGAAGTCGGTCATAGAGTTTCCGCAACCCCATTAACACTCGTTCGCCTGCTTTCCTGCTGCGAACATACACGTTACTGTCGTCAGCATAGCGCACGAACCGGTGGCCGCGTCGTTCCAGTTCCCGATCGACTTCGTCCAGCAACACATTGGCCAAGAGCGGGGAGAGGGGACCGCCCTGCGGTGTCCCCTCATATCGCTCTGTGACCACTCCGTGAAGCATGATTCCTGCCTCAAGGTATCGACGTATTAGCCGCAATACGGCCTTGTCCTCGATTCGTTTAGCCAGTCGATCCATGAGTACATCGTGATTGACCCTGTCGAAAAACTGCTCCAAATCAACATCAATGACAATCCGGTAGCCTTCCTGCACATAACGCTGCGCTTGAAGCACGGCATCATGCGCTTTTCGCCCAGGACGAAAGCCATAACTTGATTCGGAGAATGTTGGGTCAATCAATGGTTGCAGGACTTGCAACAGGGCTTATTGAATCAACCGATCTGTTACGGTCGGTATCCCCAACTCCCGTTTGCCCCCTCCTGATTTTGGTATCTGCACCCGGCGTACCGGTTGTGGCCGATACGTTCCCACTTGCAGTTCTTCCCGTATCCGGGACCATTCGGTTTTGAGGTACTCTATCGTAGCCTCAATCGTCAATCCGTCCACCCCTGCACTGCCGCGATTGGCCTTGACACGCTTCCATGCCAAGACCATATTCGTTCTTGCGACAACCTGCGTGAGCAGGTCAGTTCGCCCTAAACCTTCCGGATTATGTTGCGCCAATCCTGCTTCATCGCGTCCGATACCCGGCATGGCTTCACCTTGCCCTCTCTCGGCTCGCTCCACGCTTCCTTCCCACACTCAGTCACCCTCATGCAGTTGCGCTTCGCTTCGTTCGCTGTGGTCAACTTACGGGAGGACTTTCACCTCCAAGATTGCACCCATGCTGGGCGCACCAACGCAAAAAGCCCCTCATTACTGAAGGGCTTTTTGTATGGTAGAAAAACTCGGCGACGACCTACTCTCCCGCTTTTAGGCAGTACCATCGGCTCTCCAGGGCTTAACGACTCTGTTCGGAATGGGAAGAGGTGATCACCTGGGA
>CAIQSY010000204.1 GCA_903874585.1 uncultured Chlorobiaceae bacterium
ATTTCAGCGTTTGAGGGTAATGCAGAGGTCAGAGTAAAAAGGTCGGGAAGCGATGCATCAATAAAGAAAACGTCACGACGCCCAAGCAAAGAGGCAGAGTTGATAGCCATAGCAGACGATGATTACAAGTGAAGGAAACGAAAGATTTTCTGATGAGGTAAAAGATAGGATATTTTTATTGTAGTAGAGACAACGCATGCGTTGTCTCTACGCGGGGAAATGGTATGCGCCCACCACCCGGTTAGGCATCGCCTGCTGGACAATGCCAACCACCCCCCAGCCTTCGGCGTACCCCTCCAGAGGAGGGGAATTTTGGAATGTGCAAACATCAAAAACTCTCCCCCTGTCAAGGGGGGGAAAGCCCTATAATCTAAGAAACTATGACAAACGGTGGCTTCGAGAGCCTCAGCCACCAATCATGATTCAAGACGATTGCAGCAATGCAACCGGCACATCAGCAATCCCTGCTGCCTGATCCGCACTCAACCCACTCGCCATAAGCTTGCGAGCAACCTCAAGCCTGCCTATTTCCATTCCCTCCATAACTCCAAGCTCTTTGCCTTTCTCAAAGCCCTCTTCCAGAGCATCACGCTCAAAACTGGTAACGTATTTCATCTTTTGGTGCTCCTCCATTCTATAGATTTCGGTTTTTAATTTTTGCCGTAACTCTTTTGGTAATGCTAAAAACCAGTCAATAACCCGCAAAAGTTCCACAATGCGCTTTCGCTCCCACTTGCGTTCGTACAGCAACCGTATCAGGCGTAGTTTAGCATTATAGCGCTCTTCATTTTTCTTGCGAGTTTGCTGAGAAAGGAGTACTTTTTTGCCCAATCAATGGCAGTATGAGCGTCCGGAAAATAAAATGCCATGAATTCGGGGAAGTAGTGTTCAATGGCCTCTTTCCATGGGCTATCGTAGTTGTCACTCGAGTTGGCAGGGGGTTGTGTCGTGGACATATCGGGTATATTTATTATTTATATACTCCGAATATACGCTTTATTCTGGATCATGGATGAATAGAAAATCGAGAAAATCACGCTTCAGACAAATGGTGGCTTCGAGAGCCTCAGCCACCAATCAGCTCGTCGTGATTCAAGATGATTGCAATAACGTTACCTTCACGCTACATCCGCAACCTCTTCAATCGCAACGAATTACTCACGACCGATACGCTGCTGCCAGCCATGGCAAGCCCTGAAAAAACGGGATTCAGGAAGATGCCCCACAGCGGGAAAAGCGCTCCGGCAGCAAGTGGAATGCCGATGATATTGTAGATAAATGCCCAGAAAAGATTCTGGCGGATGACCCGCATGGTGGCTCGTGAAAGGGTAATAGCCTGCGCCACCTTGTTGATATCGCCCTTGAGTAGAGTAATTCCCGCTGATTCAATGGCAACGTCAGTTCCGGTTGCCATCGCAATGCCAACATCAGCTTGAGCGAGTGCCGGAGCATCGTTGATGCCGTCACCAGCCATCACCACTTTTCTTCCCTGCACTTGTAACTCCTTGATTTTTTTTGCTTTGTCCTGCGGAAGCACGTCGGCAATTACCTCATCAATGCCTGCCTGTCTGGCCATCAAGCGTGCTGCTTGTAGATTGTCGCCCGTCAGCATAATCACGTTAAGCCCTTGACGTTGCAAGGCTGCAACGGCCTCTCGTGCTTGAGGTTTAACGGTGTCGCTCAGGGCAATCAACCCGATGCTTCTGCCGTTTTCCTCAATCAGCACAACGGTTTTACCTTCGCCCTGAAGCTTTTGCAGCTCTGGCATCGCTTTTTCAAGCTCAACCGGCTTGCGAACTATGACGGGAATATTGTCAATCGTGGCCGAAACACCCACTCCTTCGAGCGCTTTAAAGTCTCTCATCTTCTCCGTGATCTCCCCAAACGTGAGCTGCTGCTTGCGGGCAGCTTCGACAATTGCTTGCGCCAGTGGATGCTCGGAACGGTTCTCAATGGTGGCCGCAAGTTGCAGCAGGGAGGTGACGCTTCTCTTTTTATCGAGCGAAATAATGTCAGTCACCTGTGGATTTCCGGTGGTAATGGTACCGGTCTTATCGAACACAACCGTATCAATGGAGCTGAGTTTTTCGAGGCTTTCGGCATTCCGTATCAAAATACCGTACTCGGCACCTTTGCCGATACCAACAATGATAGCCGTCGGTGTGGCGAGACCCAGCGCGCAGGGGCAGGCAATCACCAGAATGCCAACCATACCCATAATGCCGTAAGAGAGACTAACGGAAAAGCCAAGATATGCGGTTCCAACCGTCAGCCAGATCATAGCGGTGAGTGCAGCGAGAACCAGCACAACCGGCACAAAGATGCCTGCAACTTTATCGGCAATCTGCTGAATGGGCGCTTTCGACCCCTGTGCCTCCTCAACCATCCTGATGATGCGGGCAAGTACTGTCTCGGAGCCAACGCTGGAAGCGGTAAAAATGAACGATCCTTGCTTATTGATGGTGCCACCAATAACCTTGTCACCATCTTTTTTGTCAACCGGTATCGATTCTCCCGTCACCATTGATTCGTCGATGGATGAGTATCCGGAGCTGATAATGCCGTCAACCGGCAACTTTTCGCCGGGCTTGACGATAATGGTGTCGCCCTTTCGCACCTGCTCAATCGGTAGTTCAATCTCCATGCCGCTTCGGCGCACAAGTGCGGTTTTCGCCTGCAAGCTGATAAGCTTTTCGATAGCTTCACCGGTTTTCATTTTCGATCGCGCTTCGAGATATTTTCCCAGCAGGACGAAGCCGATCACCACAATCGTTACATCAAAGTAGGTGGAATCTGGTGCGTGCAGGAAATGTTTCACCGAGGGAATCAGCGTGATAACGGCACTGTAAAGATATGCAGTCAAGGTGCCGATACCGATCAGCGTATCCATGCTTGCGGCTCCGCTTCTGATAAACATGACAATGCCGTGGAGAAATGGCTCTCCGGTGCGTAAAACCATCCAAGTGGAGAGGAGCATGAAAAATATGTTCAGAAGCTCCAT
Source organism: uncultured Chlorobiaceae bacterium (assembly GCA_903874585.1). Taxonomy (GTDB): domain Bacteria; phylum Bacteroidota; class Chlorobiia; order Chlorobiales; family Chlorobiaceae; genus Chlorobium. Next base: position 3,002 of record CAIQSY010000204.1, read on the forward strand.
GGAGATCGGCAGATGCGGAATCAC
>CAIQSY010000205.1 GCA_903874585.1 uncultured Chlorobiaceae bacterium
AAGCAGGCTTAAAAAAGTCTCCTTCATTCGTCTCTTCTTTGTTAAGGCGTGGTGGAAATTAAAAAACAGGAATATACAGATAACGGCTTTGGCAATTACTCTTTTTCGGGATTCGCTGGCACTCTTTTTTCAAGCCATAAGTGGATCAGCTCAACGCCTTCATCTGCAATCTGGTGCGCTATCGGATATTCACGGTAGGTGAAATCATCCACATGCTGTTGCAGCCACTCGTTAGCCGCACGCCCTTTGGCAATAGGCAAAATATCGTCATAGATGCCGTGCATGGCGAGAAAGGGGAGTTTGCGCAGAGCGGGTTTGGTTGTTTCATCAGGCATTGCTTTTTCAGGCAACTGCCCCGAACAGGCAATCACACCGTGCAGCAGCTCCGGTTCGCTGAAGGCCGTCATGTAGCTCATCACCGATCCTTGGCTGAATCCCATCACAAACACTTTATTACCTGCTGGTTTGTATTCGGCGATAATCTCCTTTACAAACCCGATGAATTCCAGCCGTGCCTCCTCTGCTGCGGCATAATCAACGGTAATGCCGGTGGAGGTAAACTCAAGCGGGAACCAGCCGAACATCCCGACATCCAGCGTGTGCGGCGCACGAACACTGATGTAGCGCATATCGCGGTTCAGCATGGGAGCAAGCTCAATCAAATCTTTTTCATTGCTTCCATATCCATGCAGCAATATCATCAAAGGCGCGTTGTCACAGTTGGCAGGAGCAAGGTCGAGGTAGGTGAGGGAAAGCTGTTTTCGTTGAAGCATGGGTGAATGAATAAGTTATAAATTTAACGACATTTCGATACGCGCTTTGTGCAGGTAAAGCATCTCAGGTTAATTAATATACTTTCAAGCTGGTAAAGAGGCAAAATGAGATGAAAAAGGTTACGCTATCGTAGCTGAATTACAGTGCGAAAGAAAGTAATATTTCGTAATGTTCAACGTCGAGAAGCAGAATCAGTTATTGGAATAATTTCCAACTCATTATCACAACTTATGAAACCATGAAACAATACACTGCAATTGTAGAGCGTTGCAACCAAACAGGGCTGTTTGTTGGATTTATTCCAGGGTTTTCAGGAGCGCACACGCAAGGAGAAACACTTGATGAACTGCAACGCAACCTTCAAGAAGTTATTGCCATGTTGCTTGAAGATGGCGAACCTATCCTTGAAACAGAATTTGTCGGTACACAAAATATTCTTATCGCGTAAACAGCCATGGGCAAATTACCTGTACTGAAGCCGCGTGAAATTATTGTCTTGCTCGAAGCATTAGGATTTGTTGAAATTCGCCAACGAGGATCGCATAAACAATTTCGCCATCCTGATGGCAGAGGCACAACAGTGCCCGTTCATGCTGGACGTGATGTTTCACCTTTTTTACTCAAGCAGATTGCAAAAGATATTGGATTAACTGTTGACGAATTGCTCAATGCAAACTCATAAGCAGAACAGCTTTGCTGGAACGCTATATTGCTACTCTTGCAAAACGTCAGCGATAATGCCACCGCCAAGCAGTTCATTCTCTCGATAAAAAACAATCGCCTGCCCTGTTGTTACCGCGCTTTTAGCGGTATTGAAGGTAATAATTGCCGAGTTCTTTTCAGATGGTTCAATGGTGCAAAGTGCCTCTTTATCGCGATAGCGGATTCTTCCGAAAGTTTCCATCGCGCTTGTCAATCCATCCATGCCGATCCAGTTCAAGCTGGCAGCAATCAGCCGATGGCTTTCAAGCGCTGATTTTTTGCCAACATGAATACGATTCTGAGCGGCATCAAGAGCGGTGACGTAAAGCGGCTCTTGCGCTGAAACGCCAAGCCCTCGTCGCTGCCCAATCGTGTAGAATGGGTACCCACGATGCTTGCCGATAATTTTCCCAGCATCATTCACAATCTCACCGCCAGCCACCTTAGCCGTCAATTCAGGAATAGCGTTGGCAAGATAAGCGCAATAATCGTCATTCGGCACAAAGCAAATCTCCTGGCTCTCCTTTTTCTCAGCCGCTCTGACGCCAAACGTGTGGGCAAGAGCACGAACCTCCGGCTTCGTCAATTCGCCCAACGGCAGCACAGTTTTTGTCAAATCCGCTTGCGACAACATCCAGAGAAAATAGCTTTGATCTTTCTGCCCATCCACACCTCTGTAGAGGCGATAGCGCCCATCGCTGAAGCTGGTTTGTGCATAATGGCCGGTTGCTATAGCATCAACGCCAAGCATTTTTGCTCCCTCAAGCAACCCGAACCACTTGATCTGCTTATTGCAAACCATACAGGGATTTGGCGTTCTGCCGCATAAATAATCATTCTGAAAGTAAGCGATAACATTATCTCTGAATTTGCGGCTCAGGTTGAGCGTATAAACGGGAATCTGAAAATCGGGATGATCG
>CAIQSY010000206.1 GCA_903874585.1 uncultured Chlorobiaceae bacterium
GTAGGACGTTTGCCAAGGCAAAAAACCAAATGCTTGAGATGAAGAGCCAAAAAGCACAAAAAGCTTCTTTTTAAATGCTGAAGCAAGGTGCATTAAACCTGTATCGTTACAAAGCACAGCGTCACAATGCGACAATAACGCAGCCGTCTGCATAAGCGAACAACGCCCAGCAAGATTAATCACCGATCCACGGCAACGATCAGGCAAAAAATTTAGTAATTCTGTGGCATAAGGCGCATCCTCAGCTCCCCCTAGTAAAAGCACCAGCACAGCAACGTGCTCGTGTAAACGCGTAACAATAGTAGCAAAATGTTGTGGTGGATAGCGTTTTGTAAAATGTTTTGCTCCAAAACAGAGGGCAAGCGTTGTTGTTTCCGATTGAGCATACGAAGCAGCAAAATGCTCATCATCTGCAGAAACATAAAGTTCGCACTGTTGATGATCAACCGATAATGCAACATCTTGCAAGGCATCAGCATATCGTTGAACAACGCTCCGATACTCGCCATAAAGATTCAACTTCAAATGCACTAATACCCACTTTTTCCAATTCTCCTTACGATAATGAACAGATTTCGGACTCTTTAATGAACGAATAAGCGTACGCGAACGGATATTATTTTGCAAATCGACAACAAGATCATAATAACTGTCAGGCACATTTTCTGTTGTATAAACTTTTGAAAGCAAAGGGTTTGAAGCAAGTAGAGAGACAAAAGGCGCTTTTGTACAATAATCAATTGTTGCCTCTGGATAGGCTATAGAGAGCGCACGAAGCAGCGGCGTTGTCAGGATAATATCACCAATGGAGCTTAACCGTATGACCAGTATTTTTTTTAATGCGCGCATCACCTTATGACCAAAATTCCCACCACGCCTTATAATTGGCAGGTTTTTGCTGTTCTGTACGCTGTAACGCTTTCTCTAATCGCGTGATAGCCTCTGCAATATTGTGTTGCAATCCCTCCTTATTGAGCACTTCACCTTTTCTTTCTATAATCATTTCGGCAGCCGTACGGTAAGCTTTTAACGATTCGCTCAGACGCTGAATACCTTCCAATGCAGCAGCATGATAACGCACAGCATCAATCCACTGTTTCCCCTCATCCTGATGTAATTCTCCTCGACGATTAAAATAACGTAATGCAATCTCTGTTGACTCCAACGCCTCAGCATAACGTTGCAATAACAAAAGCGCACCAGCAAGGGTTGTGTGTGCTATGGCATCAAACCCCACATAGTCGAATGCCTCATCATGAGGTATTGTTCGAGAAATCTCAATCGCGCGACGGCAACTCGCTTCTGCTGCTTCGGGTTCACCTTGCTGCAACTGTTTATCTGCTTCAAAAAGAGCTACATACGATTGGCTGACCTGTTGTAATGGTTTCATAACATGATGATAATTAGATGATAGCGAAATTTACTTTAGAGCAATATAGTCGCGAGTTGCTCTGGAATTTCCGGTCGCCCTTTTTGATTTAATGCGGTTCCAATAATTTTTGCTTTCAACACTTGTTTATGATCGGGTAAACGAAAAATATCTTGATAAAAAGCAAACTTTAACACTGATTCTCGTCGAAAATTTAACCCGACAAGAAACCTGTCACCTGAAACAAGAGAGGATTTATAATCGAGCTCAGCACGCACCACAACAAGATTAATACCTTGCTGTGTATAATCACTAAAGCTAATTCCTACTTGCTTGAGATATTCATGGCGTACATGCTCAAGATAGTTTTGATACACGCTATTATTAACAATACCCTGCATATCGCACTCATAATCGCGAACACTCATTTCAAACAAAAAAGTATAGGATTTGCTCTCCATCGCTTTTGATAAAAAGGAGTTAAGGTAAAAGATAAATAGAGTAAAGGAATAAGGTAGCATAATGAGGAATAAATTCACAGTATGCTATTATGATTATGATAAGGCAAAGTGTGGTGCAGGGATAAGGGAGCAAAGGAACGAGAGAGCGTGTGGTAGAATTGGGGTGGGTGGGAAAGCAAAAAGCCCACCGTATGAGGGTGGGCTTTTTGTATGGTAGAAAAACTCGGCGACGACCTACTCTCCCGCTTTTAGGCAGTACCATCGGCTCTCCAGGGCTTAACGACTCTGTTCGGAATGGGAAGAGGTGATCACCTGGGA
>CAIQSY010000207.1 GCA_903874585.1 uncultured Chlorobiaceae bacterium
AGCTCCATAATACGCAATCCCATTGTTGACTCTACCCCTGACTCTACCCCTGACTCTACCCCTGACTCTACCCCTGACTCTACCCCTGACTCTACCCCTGACTGGGCCCCCAAGGTTTTTGCATCACCATTCAGCACCTCTTCCTCCAGCGCAAGGGCTTCCTGTGATACAGGAAAGGTCGTCCGAATGAAATGGGTAGAGAAGGTGTAGGCTTCACGTGGGTAAGCTTTGAGAATCCGGGGCATTCCGGAGCCAAGGTATTCAACCATAGCAAGATCCTTGAAGGCCCGCATCAGGGTTTTGTTGCGGGGCATGGAGTATCCGGCAAAAAAATCATCCTGCTCAGTGCCAGGGTGAACGGCACCTGCTGAGGTAATTTCCAGCCGATCAGTAAAAATTTCAAACTTCGGCACCAGTTCGGTACTGTAGTCGTTATGAATGATGGCATTGATCACAGCTTCACGAAGGGCGACCTTGTTCCACAGGCTTCGGCTGATACGCTCACGGGAAGTTATTTTATTGATGATACGATTTTCGACTCCCTCCAGACGGTCGAGTATCTGCTTGCAGCTTTTAACAAGGCAACAGAAGCCGTAATCCTTGCTCTCAAGCAGATCAACCCTGTCAGCGCCTGCATATTTCGCCACCTGCACAGAGTTGCCGTTTTGATCGGCCAGCAGATAGCCTGCATAGTTATAGCCGCCATCCTCGGTGGTCAGTTCAAGATTGTCTGCGAATTTGTCGCCGAGGGTAAGGCCTGCCTCCTGATAGTAGATTTTAAGCTGCTCAAAGCTGAGATCCTGCCGCAGAGAACGGATACGGGCAATGGAGTTACGCGTACGCCGGGCAAAAAGCTCTTCAATCATACGCAGCGACATGGGCTCACTGGCGCTGCCAATACGGATGAAACATCCTTTTTCCGACATGCCAAACCGACGCAGGTAATATGGCTTTTCGGTACCACTGGCAACGATGATTTTAACAATATCTTTGCCATCACGGGTTTCGTGAATGACATCGAACAAACCAAGGCATGAGGGCTGAATATTATGTTTGAGGCGATCCTTGATGGCAAGCTGCAGAGCATCGCACTCAGAAACACCATAGCAAGATCCATACTTGTCAATACCGATATAGATAATGCCGCCATCATGATAGTTCAAAAATGCGATGACCTCCTTTTCAAGTCCATCAGTCAGCTCGCGCTTGTATTCAATGCGGTTATTTTCCATCATGTTATGCTGCCAGTTGTTCGGCCAGAGCCAGGATTTCGTTAATTTCAGACGGGGAGAAGACTCCTCGAATGCCTTGCGGGTGTATCACGGTAAAGGGTGCGTTGATGAGGTCTCTCTTCTCTACCTTTTCGCGCTCTATAATGAAGTTTTTGAGCAGGTTTAAAAAGTCCAGTTGGCGACTTGAAAGGTTGGTGTGCTGCTGGATAAACTGATCGAACGCATCGGCAACTGTTTCAGGGAAACTCTTGAGAATTTCAATGCCAAGAATATGGCGAATGAACTGGATGAAGTGTGCCTTGCGGTTTTTATAGACGGAACGTAAAAGCTCTTCGGTAATGTGCGGATGCTCTTCGTGGAGCAGCTCGGCCAGCTCAGTGGCCTCTTCAGGTGAAATCTCTTTGCCCTCCTTGATTTTTGAGAGGATCGGATTCTCTGTTGTCAGTTCGGTAATCAGCGCCTCAACCATTTCGCGGTAACGTGTTATGCTGACCGCCTCATTCCCCGGGCCAAATTCTACCATCTCTTTATGGTGGAGAAGATCCTGCAAATTCAGGTGGACTTGGCCGATGGCGCTGCTGTCAACTTCGCGAAATTTCATCAACGGTGAGAGCTTTTCAATCAGCTCGTCGAAGCTCTCTTCGGTTGCCACGATCCAGAACCGCTTCGTTTGAGCTGCCCTGATGAGGCGCTCTTCCTGTTGCACAAAGCCGACGCTGAGGGGAAGCTGGCTGATCTGCTCGGCAATGCCGTCACTGAGCGTGTCGTACCGCTCCTGTTGATGGCGAAGTTTTGCCAGTGAAATCTCCACGATGTCGCGCTCAAAACGCATCGCTTTAAAATCAGCGTCTGAGACGGTTCTGAAGAGCGGCTTGACCTCGCTTCTCAGATAGTCCAGCTTGTGCTGCGTGACAGAGAGCCAGAAGTTCTCCTCTTCCAAAGGGTAAAGAAGCGATGCAGCCTCTTTGATAACCACCGAGGTGTGCGGCAACTCGGCAATCTGCTTGCGGAGTTTTACCACTTCCCGCTCTGCAATGGCGGTATTGCCGGTTGAGAGAGCAGACTCAATTTTGTCGAGCCGAAGCCCGAAGAGTTTCACCGGAAGCGGCAGTTGTTGTTTGATCTCTTTGCCTTTGGGTTGAAGCTTGAAGTATTCAAAGTTGTCCCAGCAATCCAGAATCAGGAACAGCTCTTTTTCGGTACACCACGGTTTGATTTTAGCGGGTTCAAGAAGCCGTGTGCCTCGGCCAATCATCTGCCAGAATTTTGTGTAGGAGTAAACTGGTTTGACGAAGACCAGATTCACCAGTTCCCGGATATCAATGCCGGTATCGAGCATATCGACACTGATGGCGATGCGGGGCATATCGCAGTTCGTGAACTGGTCGAGCAAGCCTCCCTTGCCGTAAACGCGAGGGTCGTCGGAGACCAGAACCTTGGCAAGTTCACCCTTGTATTGCGGGTAGAGTTTGTCGAATATCTCCTCAATTCGGCGGGCATGAGCGATGGTGGCGCAGAAAAATATGGTTTTACCGGGAAGAACGCCGTTCTGGTCTTTGATGCACTCCTCCATAAACTCTTTGACAATCAGGCTGTTTGTCCCCCGATTGATCACCTGTTTTTCGAGTTGCGTGCCTTCAAAGTTGATCTCTTCGATATCCTTGCCTTCAAGAATCAGCTTTTTCTGATCTTCAAGGGAGATGGTCCGCTTGCTGATGCCCTCCATCTGGAATTTCGTCTGGATTTTCATCACCTGAAAATTGCTCAGATAAGGAGGGATGTGGTTCACCGCCTCTTCGTAGGTGTAGGCAAAGGTTGGAAGGCCATCTTCGCAGTGAAAGAGGTTGAAGGTGTTGTGGTCAAGAATATCGGTCGGGGTTGCCGTCAGCCCAAGAGTGACCGTTTTGAAGTAATCAAGGATTTCGCCGTAGGTGTTGTAGATGGAGCGATGGCTCTCATCAATGACAAGAAAGTCAAAGAAATATGGCGAGATGTGCGACGATTCATCCCTGACAAGATTGAGCATGGTGGGATAGGTCGCAATGTAAATGCGGCGATCTTTTGCAAAAACCTTTTCGCCCGTGTTAGGCCAGCGAGGTTCGTTGGGCAGATGCTCCTTGAAGGCAGAGAGTGCCTGTTCCCGCAAGGCAATGCGGTCAACCAGAAAGAGAATTTTTTCGGCATGTCCGCCACGCATCAAGGCATCAATCAGAGCAATACAGGTGCGGGTTTTCCCCGTGCCTGTGGCCATAACCAGAAGGAAATCCCGCTTTTTCTGCTCAATGGCTTCAAGGACAGAGCGAATGGCACGAATTTGATAATCGCGCCCGGCAATGGCTGTGTTGATCAGCTCCCCGGTGAGAGGCTTGCGGCTCTTGCGAATATATTGGAAGCGCTCAAGGTCGTCACGGGTTGGAAAGCCGATAACCTTTCGAGGCGGGTAGTTGTCGAGATCCCAGAAAAAGATTTCAAGACCATTGGTATAAAAACAGAACGGGATTTCGGTGCCCAACTGCCTCTGGATATGAACACAATACTGCCGCGCCTGTTCACGCCCAATGGCTGCATCACAACTGGATTTTTTTGCTTCAACAACGGCAATTGGCTTGCCATCCTTGCCCAGCAGAACATAATCACTGAACTGATGATGCCCTTCGTACAAAATGGAGTGTTCGTGGACGCCGTTGCGCACTCCTTCAGGCAAACCGACAAGAATGTCGAACTCCTCCACAACCTGGGTTGGATCGTTCACGCTCCAGCCAGCCTGCAGTAACAGCTTGTCAATCAATTCGATGCGAGTGTGCTGCTCGTTTTGCATGGTGTGTGGAGTGGTTGCATTCATCGTAACATATCGGTGAATGATGAAGATACACCATGTTTATGGAAGAACACAGAAAGAGGCGCCCTTCACAAAGCACCTCTTTTTGTTTCTCATGCACATTCAGTAGTCGCGGAATAAACTTCGATAGAGCACGACCAGATTCTACTTTTTCCCCTGCTTGAACTCAATTCGTACTGAGGTGTGCGGCACTGCCTCAAGCCGTTTTTTCGGGATAGGTTTGCCTGACTTGATGCAAATACCATAGGTTTTGTTGCGGATACGATCGATCGCCTGATCAATGTAGGTGATATACTTCTCATCGCGGGCGATAAACATGAAGCGCTGTTCACGATCCATGGTATCCGTGCCATGATCGGCCATGTGCGTGGAGTAGTTCGAATTGATAGAATCCTCGACGTTCTCATCAGAGAGTGAAGAGCGCAGAATATCGAGATCACGCAACACCTCTTCGCGTCTTTTCAGCAATAAGTGCTTGAAATGAGCGAGTTCCTCATCAGTCAAATAGGTTTTTGTCAGCACAGGTTCATCCATAATTTCCTCTTCTTTGCTGAGGGTGCTCTCTTTTTTCTTCACCATAATAAAACCTTGTTTTCTTGTTCTCACAGAATTCCGTACAGAAATGAAGTGCAATAATACTACTAACCTTCACACTATTCAAGTAATAAGCGGCAGATTTCACCATTAATTAACTCCTCTTTGCCTGTTGAGGATGTTGCTGCATCGAGCAAATGGAGACGCAACGCTGTCGCAAGTGTTTCGGAGGCAATGTACGCCTCATTCGCTTTCACCGCCTCATAGAGTTTGGGCGAACAGTGCAGCGTGAGTGCAATGCGGTCAATAATTTCGAGACCACTCTCCTTACGAAGCGCCTGAATGCGGCTGACCAACTCGCGCGCCAAGCCCTGCATCTCAAGATCCTCGGTCATCTCCGTATCAAGCGCGACCATAATGCCATGCGCTTCATCGGAGGCAACAAGCCACCCTTCGATATCCTCGTGCATGATCTCGACATCCTCACGCTTCAGATCGAAGACTCTGCCATCCACATCAAACGGCAACTCGCCAGCTTGTTCAAGCTGTGCAATCTGCTTATGGCTCATCATTCTGATCCCTTCCGCCAAGATTTTCATCTCTTTGCCAAAACGTGGCCCGAGCGACTTGAAGTTTGGCTTCACCTTTTTGCTGATAACCGAACCGTCCTCCTCGATATACTCAATCTTCTGGACGTTGACCTCTTCCATAATGATATCGCCAACAAGACGATACTCCTCTTTTGATGCCGCATCACTGACGGAAAGCAGAATGCGTTTGAGCGGCTGACGAACCTTGATGGAAGCCTTCTCGCGCATGGTGCGCACCAGCGAAGTAATAATCTGCGCCTTCTTCATGCGGTGCTCAAGAGGACGATCAATCACCTCAAGATCAAGTAGTGGAAAATCGGCAAGATGCACAGACTCGCACATTTCAAGCTTGCTGATGCCGTTCAGATTCAAATACATACGTTCGGCTAAAAACGGAGTCACCGGAGCCAGAAGTTTTGCCACTGTTACAAGGCAACTATAGAGCGTCTGATAAGCACCAATTTTATCGGGTCCCATATCGCTTTTCCAGAACCGCTTCCGAGAGCGGCGAATATACCAGTTTGAAAGATCATCAACGGTAAAATCGTTAATGAGTCTGACAGCGCCAGTGATATCGTACTGCTCCATACGAAGCTGAACACTCTCAATCAGCGTGTTCAAGCAGGAGAGCACCCAGCGATCAAGCTCGGAACGCTCGTTAACCGCAATGTTCGGCTCTGCAAAGGTAAAGCCATCAACATTGGCGTAGAGCACAAAGAAATTGTAGCTGTTGATGAAGGCACGGAAAAACTTGCGCTGTTCCTCCTCAATCTCGTCAGTATTGAACGATTTTGCTCTCCACGGCGGGCTGCTCACCATCAAATACCAGCGAAGTGCATCGGCACCATAACGCTCCATCGTCTCAAAAGGATCAACAACATTACCTTTCGACTTCGACATTTTCTGGCCACTTTTGTCGAGAATAAGGCTATTGACAATCAGGTTTTTATAGGCTGGTTTGTCGAAAATAAGCGTAGCGATGGCATGGAGTGTGTAGAACCATCCTCTGGTCTGATCGACCCCTTCGGCAATGAAATCGGCTGGGAACATTTTGTCGAACAGCTCGCGATTCTCGAATGGATAGTGCAACTGCGCAAAAGGCATTGAACCACTGTCGAACCAGACATCAATCAGCTCAGGCGTACGGTTAAAGCGTTTGCCATTGCGGATGAAATAGACTCTATCAACAAACGGCTTGTGCAGATCAAGTTCAACCAGCTCTCTATCAAGCGCATCGCCGAGGAGAAGCTGCTCACCTTCAATATCGATAAAACCCTCGCGCAACTCCGCAACTGAGCCGACCGCAAACATTTTTCCCGAAGCAGCATCATCACCAATAACAAAATCCTCCGACACCCAGAGCGGCAGTGGTGAACCCCAAAAACGCTCACGCGAAAGCGCCCAATCCTTGTTCTCCTCCAGCCAGTTGCCAAAACGGCCGGTGCCAATTTCAGGCGGGCACCAGTTGATGGTTTTGTTGAGTTCCACCATTCGGGCAGCAATCGAGGTTGTGCGGATGTACCAAGACTCACGCGCGTAATAGATTACCGGCACATCATAGCGCCACGAATAGGGATAGGTGTGGGTAATCATCTCCTTGCGATACAACTTCCCTGCCCTTTTGAGCTGCTCAATAATCAGCGGATCGGTATCCTTGAAAAACATACCGTCGTAATCGCTGACCTCAGCGGTAAAGCAGCCGTTACGGGCAACAGGCTGGAGCATTGGTAAATCGTATTTCTTGGCAATCTCATAGTCATCGGCACCAAAAGCGGGAGCTATATGAACAATACCAGTACCATCTTCTGTGGAGACAAAAGAGCCTGCAGTAACATACCAGCACTTTTTTTCAGGCTGGATGTAGGTAAACAATGGCTCATATTCCAGACCTTCAAGATCACGCCCTTTCAGCTCGGCAACAACGTTCCAGAGAGATTCTCCTTCTTCGTTTTTCTCCTGAAGCACCGAGAGACGCGACTTTGCAAGAAGCAGCACTTCACCACTCTCCGTATGAGCAACCTTGACGTAATCAATATCCGAACCGACACAAAGCGCCACATTGGAAATAAGCGTCCACGGCGTGGTTGTCCAAACCAGCAGCGACTCTTCAGAATTCTTGATTTTGAACTTCACGTAGATACTTGGATCCTTAACCTCTTTGTAGCCAAGTGCAAGCTCATGCGAACTCAGCACTGTCTCGGATTTGGGATCCTGCGGGACAATTTTATAATCTTTGTAGATAAGCCCTTTGTCGAAAATAGTTTTCAGCGCCCACCAGACTGACTCGATGTAGTCGTTCGTGCAGGTGATGTAGGGATTATCCATATCAACCCAGTAGCCCATACGCTCAGTCAGCTTTCCCCACCCTTCACGATTATCGTCAATATGATGGTACACCAGCGCACGAGCTTCGGCGTTGAACTCGCCATCGCCATACTCAACAACCTGCGACTTGTTTTTCAAGCCAAGCTTTTTCTCCACCGCAATCTCGACCGGCAATCCGTGAGTATCCCAACCAGCCTTACGAGGCACTCGGTAGCCCTGCATGGTCTTGTAGCGACAGATAATATCTTTTATGGTACGGCTGAAAACATGGTGAACACCCGGTTTACCGTTCACCGTGGGTGGCCCTTCGTAAAAGGAGAAAACCCGATCAGCGGATTTCTCTTCAAGACTTTTATGAAAAATCCCGTGCTCATTCCAGTAAGCCAGAATCTCTGATTCTACAACACTGTACGGCACATTCGAGGGATACTCAACAAACTTATAATCCATAGCTATCACAAAGCCAAAGCTTTTTCTTAAAACATGTTATAAAAAAATCACCGCAATAATCAACAATGGAGTAAAAGTTGATCACCGGCAAAGTGAATATTCTGCTTGAAAGGTAGTCAATAAAACCAGTGCGACAAAGCCTCAATGATTGCAGTAAAAAACATCACTCACTCTATCTCAATCCCATAAGTATCCAATAAACCAACAACCCCATGAAGTGAAAATCTCGCTTTTCTGAGACGGTTCGTTTCAGGATTTATCGAGTAGTTAAAAGCGGAAGTAAAATTTGCCTGTTCGAGGTTCGTATGAAAGAATGTCGCCTGCAACAGGTCACACGTATCAAAAAAAGTACCGGTCAAATCCGCTTCACTGAAATCAGCCTCTTGAAGGTTACAGTTTTTAAAGTGCATTTGTTTCAGCTTCATCCCAGAAAAGAGCGAAAGCTTAATCATACAGTTCTCAAAAGTAAGCTCAAGCAGAAATTTTCTGCAATCACTGAACTGAACACCAAGCAATTTACAGTTCACAAATTTCACTTCCTGCAGACTGGTATTTTTCAGTTTGACCAAG